>JAPLVL010000020.1:0-13534 GCA_026397135.1 Candidatus Berkelbacteria bacterium | reverse complement strand
GGCATGCAGGTCGCAATAACGACGCAAGAGAACAATTAGGTTTGCCTTCATTGACAATTCGAGCTCAAAGTGATATAGTATTACAGTTTCTGATAAATCAAACACGGTTTTGCTGTGTGTCAGAAATGATTTGAAAATCGAGCTGTCCTAAACGCATGCAGGACAGGCTCAAAGGAGGGAAATCATGCGGAAATTGAGTGCCATCGAGATAATTTTGGCGGTCGTGTCGTTCCTAATCTGGGTCGTAATTGGTCTAGCAGTAGGAATCTGGTATTTGCTCTTGTCTCCGTTCGTTGGAATCCTGTCGGCTGGAAAGTATTTTTACTTGAAGGCTCGACGAGTCATTGAGAAAATGGATGTGCCAGCAGTAATAGGTGTTGTATTGGCACCATTTCTGATTGCTTTCATTGTGCTGTATTTGATACAACACAGACCACCGATGGTTCGGCATAGGATTGTCAAACCACCTGTGCTTGCGAAAGTGCCGGCCAAGACTTTTCCACCGGTCACAGCCACCATTGAAACCCCTGTAATTCCTGATCTTCCGCAGCCCAAGATGCCGCTATTGGCAGCTAAGAGTGGAGATCTGGACGGTGTACTCTTGGTGCTCGACCCTGGGCATGGTGGAAAAGCGGCCAGGACGGAGTTCGGGGTCGATACCGGTTGTGTTTGGCAGTCACGAGGACAAGATTTCTTCGAGGCGGCATACACATACCGTGAGGCCAAGGAGGTGGCTGATTTGGTTCGGGCGAGAGGTTGTGACATTATTTACACAGCTTGGAGTCCGTCCATGGAGGTTGAGACTCCTGCGTCTCTGTCAATGCCATTGCCTCAGAATCCTCGGTTGCCGAGTGGTGCAAGTCTTGGTAATGGTTCAGCCGGATTGTCCGCTAGAGCGGCTGTTGCCACCAATGCACTCGCGACTTATGGCAAGAAATACCGACTGATTGTATTCGTTTCATTGCACATTGATGCAATGGCGAGCGACGGTTGGCAGGGTATTCATGTGACTTATGATGGTCACGCCGGAGTCGAGCCGCGCTATACTGAGTTGGTAGCTCAAGCCATTTCTGATGGCCATTATGCTCGGACATATAATGGTGCAAATCCGGTGGCGGCTTCAGCTGAGCGTTATATGGTGATCAATGGAGCCTACAATGGACTCCGCCAGAGAGTGCTACTCGAGACGGGCATCCCTGGAAATGATACTGATTCCTGGCGCCTTCGCAATCCGGAGTCGCGCAGGAAAATGTTGCAGGCGGTTGTAGTTGAGCCGCTTGTCAAACTTGCCCTTGAGAAAGAGGGAAAATAAAGGAGGGAAGTAAGGCTGGCATCAAATTGGTGCCAGCCACTTTCTTTTATAGATAATGTGAATACCGATAAGATCTCTCCGTCAACTTCGTTGAGTCGGGATGAAATATTGACAGGAAAAAATGGAAATGTTACATTACATGTCATATAACAGATATTAGTCTAAAAGTCCGTAAAGTCGAAAGCTAAATTGAATT
This sequence comes from Candidatus Berkelbacteria bacterium, assembly GCA_026397135.1. GTDB lineage: Bacteria > Patescibacteriota > UBA1384 > XYA2-FULL-43-10 > 1-14-0-10-43-13 > JAPLVL01. The sequence continues at coordinate 12,026 of JAPLVL010000020.1, read as the reverse complement.
ATGAAAGAAACTACTACAAACGAATTACAGAGCAATCTCTCCAAGATAATCAAGGAGGTTGAAGCTGGAGAAGTTTACCAGATTAATCGATATTCCAAGAATGTCGCTTATTTGGTATCGAAGGATGAATTTGAGAAGTTGATTTCTGGGAGTGAATGCAAGTCGTGCGTGCAAGATCTTCGCAACATTGCGAAAAAACTTAAAGATTAAATTTCAAATCTTAAAACCATAACCAAAAATCTAATTATCTGGTTTTGAAATATGGATTTAACTTTTAAATTTTCACATATAAACTATGAAAAAAATATATTTGGATAATGCAGCGACTACGAAACCTTCAGAAGAAGTAATTTTGGCGATGGATGCCGTTTTGCGTGAAAGTTGGGGTAATCCCTCTTCGATTCATCAGGTAGGTCAAGCAGCTCACAGCGTCTTGGATGAGGGTCGCAGAGTGGTAGCGGAATTTTTGAATTGTGAAGCCACTGAGGTCATATTTACCTCGGGCGGGTCGGAGAGTGACAACCTGGCGATACGAGGATTAATTCAGGCTGAAGGCGGAAGGTTGAAGGCGGAAGGTTTAAAATCTCATGTGGTTACTTCGGCAACGGAGCATCATGCGGTGTTGCATACAGTCCAGGAACTGGAAAAAGAAGGATTGATCGAGGCAACATACTTGAAGCCAGATTCGAGCGGCTTGATCTCGGTCGAAAAAGTTGAAAAGGCGATCAAAGATAACACAGTTTTAGTTTCAATAATCTATGTCAACAATGAGACCGGAGTTGTCTCGCCGATTGCTGAGATTGGGAAAATGCTTTCGACTGGGAAAAAATCTCAAAAGATTTTTTTCCATACCGATGCGGTACAAGCGGCCGAGTGGCTTCTGATGGATGTCGAGAAATTGGGAGTTGATTTACTGACTTTTACTGCGCATAAATTGCACGGACCAAAAGGGATCGGAGTTTTGTACACAAAGAAAGGTACGCCACTCAAACATCAGATTGCTGGTGGTGACCAAGAGTTTCGGCTGCGAGCAGGGACGGAGAATGTCTCAGCAATTGCGGGCTTCGCCAGAGCAATTGCGGAAGTCAAAAGCTCAAAGCTAAAAGCTAAAAGCAATGTTGTATCGCTGTGCGATAGGTTAATTGCAGGAATTATGAGCTCGATCCCTGATGCGATTTTGAATGGTGAAAAGGCAGCGAGAGCACCACATATTGTCAATATTTCTTTTTTGAACGCCGAAGGTGAGGCGATAATATTAAATCTCGATTTTCTTGGCATCCAAGTTTCTTCTGGCTCAGCCTGTACTTCCCGCTCACTTAACCCAAGTCATGTCCTCTCGGCAATGGGAATTCCACCTGAGAAGGCACATGGTTCGATCCGCTTCTCGCTCTCTAGAGAAACGACTGAAGAGGAGATTGATCGGGTGCTAGAAGTTCTGCCTCCAATTATTGAGAAATTAAGGGCAATGAGCCCATTTAAATAACCTAATGGCGAATCAAGGCTAACGAGCTAAGTCAAAATTCGCTTGTTCGCTATTATTAGCCGTTAGGTTGCATAAGGAGTAACTATGGAACAATATAGTAAAGAAGTTATGGATCACTTTGCCAATCCCCGCAATGTCGGCGAGATTGAAAACCCCGATGGAGTAGGTACTGTTGGCAATATGAAGTGTGGAGATGTGATGTATGTCTTCATCAAAGTCGCCAGTCGGGAGTTAGCAGTTGGCGGATTAGAAGAATTCATTGAAGATATTAAGTTCAAAACGCTGGGCTGTGCGGCGGCGATTGCTTCCTCGAGTATGATGACGGAATTAGTCAAGGGAAAGTCTTTGGACGATGCGGCCAAAGTCTCGCGTGATGATATCAATACTGCCCTCGGTATTTTGCCGAAGCAGAAATATCATTGCTCTATTCTCTCGGCCGAAGGAATACATAAAGCGATTGCGGATTATAAAAGTAAGCAGGTTGGCAAGTAAACAAGCATGCAGATGAGTAGGTAAGCAAGTAAGTTGATACCAAAATTGCTCATTTACGCATTTACTCACAGGAGAAATATGTTTGACGGAAAAGAAATTAGGGACGAAATATTGAAAGATTTAGCCGCAAATGTGGCTGCTTCTGAAACCAAGAGAAGTTTGGCTGTTTTTCTGGTTGATAACGATCCTATTTGCGCCAAATATGTTGAGCTGAAGCAGAAACTAGCCGCAAAAATTGGAGTTCAATTCAGTCTCTATAAGTTTGATGAGAAGGATAGTGAGGATGAAATCTTTCAGGCGATTGAATTTCTGAATTCTGACCCTGAAACAGATGGAATTATGATACAAATTCCTTTGCCCAAAAGGTTTGACCGAGATCATTTAATTTCGGCGATTTCTCCCGAAAAAGACGTGGATGGACTGCGTTTTTGCGCTGGACTTGATTCCAAATTCAAACCGCCGGTTGTTTTGGCTATACTGGAAGCTATTCGAGTCTCCAAAGCGGATGTGACCAAGAGCAAGATTGCTCTAATTGGTCACGGTTTTTTGGTTGGGTCTCCGCTCGAGCGAATACTGAAGGAAAATGGCGCGTCTCTGAGCGTTTTTCGTAGTGATAGTGATATTCATGATCTGACTGATTTCGATATAGTTATTTCTGCTGTCGGTAAAGCTGGAATTGTCAAAGACTCAATGATAAAGGAGGGTGCTGTTTTGGTTGACGCCGGAACGACGGAGCAAAATGGATCGATGGTTGGGGACATTGACGAATTTGCTTGCAAGAAAGCGGCCTTTTCGACTCCAGTACCTGGCGGTATCGGGCCGGTAACGGTGGCAATGTTGTTTCGGAATTTGGTCGAGAAATAAATTGTGAACGAGACAAAAAACAAGATAATTGATAAATCTCATCTGAAGACATTCGGTATGAACTCCAAAGGTCAGGTTCGAGTTGCGGTCGGAATGTCAGGAGGAGTGGACTCCTCGGTGGCGGCGCTGCTCTTGAAGGAGCAGGGTTTTGATGTGATCGGTTTGTTTCTAAAATTTTGGAGCGATCCCTTATGTTCGCTTTCGCGCGGCAATGCTTGTTGTGATGAAAAGGCTTTGATGGATGCTCGAGCGGTGGCGGCGAAGCTAGACATTCCATTTTATGTCGTCGATTGCCGAGAGCAATTCAAGAAGGATATAGCTGATTATTATCTGGAAGAATATCGCGCGATGCGGACGCCAAATCCCTGTGTGGTTTGCAACAAGAAGATTAAATTTGGCTGGATGGTGGAGTTTGCGGCTAAGCTTGGGTGTGGAAAAGTGGCTACAGGTCATTATTGCAGAATAACAACGGATGGCAAACGTTCCAATGGCGAATTGCGAATGAAGCTCCAAAAAGGTATTGACGAAAAGAAGGATCAATCCTACTTTATGTGGCAGCTTGACCAAGCTCAATTATCAAAAATTATTTTTCCACTTGGCGAGATGACCAAGGCGGAGGTACGGGAAATTGCCAAGAAGGCAGATCTGCCGGTTTACGAGAAGGCCGAGAGTCAGGAGATTTGTTTCATCCAGGACAAGAGCTATGTTGATTTTCTCCGTCGCTATTTGCCGGAGGAATATTTCAATCCCGGGCGGATCGTGGACAAGGAGGGCTGGACGGTCGGCCGTCATGACGGGATTGTCGGGTATACGATCGGGCAGAGGAAGAAAATAAGCCAATCAGTGAGTCAGTTAGTCAGTAAATCAGCAAATAGACGACCGTTGTATGTAATTGGCTTCAATTTGGACAAAAATGAGGTGGTGGTGGGGGACGACAGTGAGACATATGCTGATTCGGCGGTGATTGAGCAAGTTAATTTCTTGAGTCAAAAGTCCAAAAAGTCGAATGACTTGTTGGCTAGAATTCGCTATCGGGCAGAGATGGTGTCTTGTAAAATTGAACCTCTAATATCGGATACGAAATACAAAATACTATTTAAGATACCTCAACGCGCAGTTACACCTGGGCAATCGGCAGTCTTCTACATTGGCGAAGAAATGGTTGGGGGAGGAATTATTACTGGTGAGCGGGTGAGTAGGTGTGTAAGCTCGCTCTGCCTTGGGGCTAGGCGGGGTAAATAAGTAAGTCAGTGAATCAGAGAGTCAGTAAATAAGTAAATAAGTCATATTATTTCTAGGTAACATGAAAATTCTACCAAATCTGGTCGATCGACCAGATTTGGTAGAAAATATCACTGTTGCGTAATTCATCTAATATTGTCATCCCGAACTCGTTTCGGGATCTTTGTGTATTATAGACAGGTGCTGAAACAAGTTCAGCATGACAATTATACAACAGCGGCACTTCGGTATGTGCTTGTGTACTTATTTGTTTGTTTGGTATAATCAAATTAGCGAGTAGTCGCGAATTTTTGGCAATACTAGGAGGGTTTGGATGGGGAAGTGGAAAATCCCTCATACACTTAAGAAGCTTTTGGGTCTAAGTCTGGCAAAAAGGACATATTTTGCTGTGGATAAAATTCCATTACCTGATAATGGTAAGAAAAGAATTCGTTTTGATTTGAGATCGCGTTACATGCAATTAGCGATTGTATTTTTCGTCGCAGTTGGTATTGCAACCTTTTCCAATCTGAGCTCGTTTATTGGTCACACCCATGCTAGCTCCTACACTTGGGATGGCGGTGACAATAAACGGAGATTTTTCTCAAGCGGCAGGTACTTTTATTGCTCCTAGCGGAAATCTGGCTCTGAAGGGGAACATCACTTTCTCAGGGGGAACCTTTACTCATAGCAGTGGCACTACAATATTTGCGCCAGCGTCAAGTACTATGGCCTTGGTTTTGAATACAAACCCAACTTTCAGTAATTTGATCATTGATCTTGGCAACGGTTCGCTAGAACCCCATAATACTAATTGTAATTATACCGTTGCGGGGAATCTTACTTTTAGAAATACGGGAACGCATGATAGTGATTATCAATTGGTTAGTTCAAATGAATCTTCAACAACAACCGTGCAGGGAAACTTTTCTATTGAACAGACAGGAACTGGCCCGATCAGAGTTGGTGGGGCTGATAATCCTTGGAATGTCACCTTTGTCGTAGCTGGCAACGTCAGCATCAACAATCAGTATGCCACGGTTTATGCCAATATGACATTTAATACTTCGGCTGATCAGACTATTACTCGCACTGCTAGCACAATTTCTGGCAGAAGTTCGTATAGTCAGTATTCTGGTTACTGGCGAGCCAATAAGACGGGTGGCAGCTTGATATTTGCCACTAATACAACTTTGCCATATCTGGCGACTGATTCCGCGAGTGCTAATTTTACAATCGCTAACTCTGCTTCAGCTGTCCCAACTATTACAAATTTTTACACAATTTCAAACGGAACAGTGGCTTTGACCTGTGATATGACGATCGGCTACATGAGTAAAACTGGCGGTACTTTTACTCACAGTAGCGGAACAGTGACATTGAACGGTAGCACGACCAACACACTCTCGGGAGTAACTTTCAATAATCTAACTATCGATACCACAACCAATTGGATCTATATCAAAGATAGTTTTACGGTAAATGGCGACCTGACTATTAAGAATTCCGGGAGTAGCGCACAAAGATTTTTGCGCGAAACCGCAACAGGCACACCGCCAGTCGTTACTGTCAATGGCAATGTTTCGATTCCGGCTGGTGGCAGCGGCACATTATATGTAGGTTGGGGCAGTGGCGATGGATATAATATCAAAATTGCTTTTGCCGGCAATTTGACTTTGGCAAAGAGCAATCTGTATCTCCAAAATTATTTTGACTTCATCGGTTCTGGGGCTCAGCATCTTAGTACTAGTGTCTCCTACGCTTCTGATAGTGGCTATTGGAAATCAGTGAAAACTGGCGGTTCGATTACTCCTGATAGTAATTTTACAATCGGGAACACCTTTTATTGTGGAAGTGATAATAGTTCACCTTTTGCCACCAACGGTTCGAATAAAATAACTTTTACCACTTTTACCGCCAATTCCTGCGCCAATTGGGCTTGGCCGAGCACGCCAAATACTTTGCAGTTTAACAATCTGGCGGTTTCAGCTGGGACTTTTACACCGGACGCTAGTTATTCAAATAATTTTACCGGCACGGTGACGATTTCTGGCACGGGTACAATGAATTTTCCGGCTAGCTACAATACGACTTTTGCAGGCTTCACTCAAAGTGGCGGCACTTTTACCTCGACTAGTGGCACTTTGACGATTTCAGGTGTCATGAATCGGACGTCTGGTACTTTTACTCATAACAGCGGCACAGTGACAATGACTGCTTCTGGTATAAACGGCGATATGACGACGGCAAACGCAACTTTTAATAATGTAATTCTTAGTCCGAGTGCCGGAAACTTTTTATATATTCATGATAGCTATACTGTTGCCGGCGATCTGACTTTTCGCAATGATACTAGCTCGTCTCAAAGAGTGATGGGCTATAACCCAAATAGTGCTACTATCACAGTCAACGGGACTACCAGCACGGCTGGTACAGGTTCGGGTGGTTTCGATGTTGGCTGGGCTAATAATGGCTACAATTTTGCGTTGGCATTAAAAGGTAATTTATCACTCGGTTATGGTGTTTTTCACGCCAATACAACTTTTTCGGGCACTACCGATCAAACTATTGCCAAAACATCGGGAACACTTTCGGATGGTGGGGATTGGGTAATCAATAAGGCATCAGGAGAAGCTCGTTTGACCGGGGCTTTGGGAACTGTCCCTACTCTGGCCGTAACGGCGGGAACGCTCAATTTAAACGGACAAAACCTGACAACTACAGCCACGCCGACAGTAGCGGCCGGCGGAACATGGAAAATGGTGGGGTCGGAAACTTTTACAAACCCGACATTGACGGCTGGCGCAACAGTGGAATATGCCGGTACTTCTGGCAGTCGAGCAATCAAGGATTGGACTTATTATAATTTGAAATTTTCTGGGAGTGGTGCCACTTACACTTTTCCGACTGACAAAACTTTGACTTCGCTTACGATCACGGCTGGAACAATTGACCTAAATGGTAAAAATATTAATGTTTCCGGTGCGGTGGCCGTTTCTACGGGGACTTTGTCTGGCACAACTTCGATATTAACTTTGAGCGGAGCGGCGGCGCAAAGCGTAACATTAAATAATGCTACTTTTGCCAATATCATCGTGACCAATTCACATGCTGATGGTGTCACTTTTGGCGATGGTTGGACCGTCTCCAATACTTTTACCGCGACTGATTCGAACGTTAAAAAGTTGGTTTTCACTTCCGGTAGCACTTACGTGATCAAGAATTTAAGCATTGCTGGTGACGGAAGTCATCGCATTACTCTGGCTGCTTCTTCGACTTCTGCTTGGAATTTGACCGACTTATCGGGGACTATCGCTGTCAGTTATGTCGATGTAGCCTATTCTAACTCGGCGGCCGCAGTGCGGGCGACCAATTCCAAAGATTCTGGCCACAACACGAACTGGAATCTGGTTAGCACTATCATTGTTGATTTGCCCGCTTCTGGCACTGTTAATGCGACTGTCTCGACGACGATTACTCTAGAAGATGCGACTGGTGCTGCTGTTAGTTCGGTTGTTGGGAGTACAACTGTTACCGTCGATTCCGGTATAGTAACGCCGACCAGCATTGCTGCCAATTTATTCACCAACGGTGTCTGGACTGGGAATCTGACTTTGAATACGGTTGGTTCTCGGACGGTGACGGCGACTAATACATCTGTTTCCGGTCAAGATACAATTTCGGTAGCTCCGGGTGCACTTGATCATTTCTCGATCTCGGCGCCAACGACAGCTACGGTTTGGACAGCACTTTCTGGCTCGGTATCGATCGTAGCTTACGATGCCTGGAGCAATGTCAAAACCGACTATGTCGGCTCTGTTTATTTCTCTTCGTCTGATTCCAATGCTGTCTTGCCCTATACTACTGGGAGCAAATATACCTTCGTCCAGCTTGACGCAGGAAGCAAAGTTTTCGATGCTGCCACCTTCACTCTGAAGACAGTAGGGACACAGACGATCACGGTTACCGATGGCTTGGTTTCACAAGCTTCATCGAATATTACGGTGTCACCTGGGGCGATTGATTCTTTCTCTATGACAGGAGCGCCAGCAACGACGGTGGCCGGCTCGACCTTCAGCCATCCTACCAATGACATCATGATTACAGCCAAAGATGCTCATGGCAATACAAAAACGGATTATGCTGGTCAAATCTGGTTTGCTTCGAGTGATCTGAACGAGAATGTGTTGCTGCCTTATACTTCTGATAGTAAATATACATTTATCTCAGGGGATAGTGGCGTTCATACATTTTCGGGGGCAGGATTTAAATTGATTACGGCGAATGCAAACCAAACGATTTCGCTCAAGAATGGGAGTAGCGTCTCCGATGTTATATCAGACAACATTGCGGTCACACCGGCCATAATTGACCATTTCTCCATGCTTGATTATCCGAATTCCAGTACTGGTCAGTGGGTCACCTCGGGGGCCGACTGGTCACAGAGCAGTCCGGTTGGCGGCTCGGGCGCTCCGTATGATGTGACTGTGACGGCTTATGATCAATATAGTAATATCAAGACTGATTTCAGTGGTGATGTCTGGTTCTCGATGGGCGAAGGCGTCTCCGCGATTTTGCCATATGACTCAGCCGAAAACGCCCTGACTTTCAGCTCGAATGGTATTACGCCTCGCTCTTTGCGTTCGGATACTGCTGACAATGGTCGCCACATTTTCAATGCCGAGGATTTCATCGTAAACACTTCGGGCGACTCGCTCGCTTTCAATGTCAACACTTCGGGAATTTCGTCCAACTTTACGATCAAGGTCAAACCTTCCGATTTGGCCTCTGTTGGCGTTGTTTTCAGTCCGGAAATGACCAGTACGCTAATTGATACAACTTTGACCCAAAATGTCACAGTGACAGCGTATGATGGCAACGGCAATGTGAAAACGGACTATGACGGTTCAATTTATTTCACTTCAACTGATACAAGCGCGGTCTTGCCATATATATCTGGAAGCAAATACAATTTTGTCGAAGGAGACGCCGGCAGCAAGACATTTACGCCAATTTGGTAATCCTCGACTGGCTGACGCCAAACCAGTATTCGCAATACGAAGTTGATGGTCTCTCAAATGGTACGACCTATTATTTCACTTTCAAATCGGTCGACCTGAAATCGGACAATTCAGAGGTTGAATCAGCCGCTTCGGACCAAGTGTCGGCAATACCGGCTGATATCGCTGCCCGTCGAGTGACGGCAATACAGCTTTCAGACGGGCGAGTCCAGGTTAATTACAGTTTGCGCTATGATTCTACTGTTTCGATTCAATATTACAATGTTGATACTGCTACCTGGGTCAACACTTCAAGCGGGGCGGTCTCTGGTGATATTAGTGAGGGGCAGACAGGGTCAGTTGATTTGCCGGAGCATACTGCCTACTGGCTGGCCAAGACGGATTATCCGAATCAATACTTCGCCTTGACAGACGGTTTCAAGGTAAGAATCAAGGTGATCGTTCCAAGTCAGGGGAATACGACAGCCTACTCGCCCTCACAGGTTCTGACTCTGGACACAGCACCGCCACACGCTGCTGCTCTGACCGTTGACGCATCTGCTGGTACGAGCGTAGATCTCACTCTTGCGGCGGCAGAGGATCCAAACAGTACGATTCAGATGACGATAAGCAATGACAGTGGTTTTGACGGAGGCGTTTGGCAAGATTTTGCCAGCTCGGTAACCGGTTGGGATCCGGCTGGATCGGCGGCTGTTTACGTCAAACTAAAAGATTCATTTTCGAACGAAACTGTGCTTTCCTATAGCTATCCGGAGGTAATCCAGAATTTTATCCTGAAGGATGGGTCTGACTTGCGGATTCCGAAGTACACTCTCTTTCTGACTTGGAAGGAAACCAGTCTTCCAAACTTCAGCAAGTATATTGTCGAGCGAAAAGCTGGCGATGGCAGTTTCTCCGAGGTGTTCCGAACGACGCAAGCAGCCTATATTGATTTAAATCTGAGCAAGGATTCACTCTATTCATACAAGGTAAAAATCTTGGATACTGAGGGAAATATTTCGCAGCCTTCAAATATTTTGGCTTCTCAGCCTGGCCTGGCTCCGGATGTAACAGCTGCTCCGACAATTCAGGTCTTCGGTTATAAGCAGGAAATCGGCGTCAAGGCAATTATTGATTGGAAAACAGACCAATATGCTGATTCATTTGTTGCGTTTTCGACCGAAGAATTAACAAACGAGAGCAATATCAAGACGGTTAGTGGTCAAAATGCAATTGTTTATGGCCAGCTTGACCGCGTGCTTGAACACGAGGTGACGATTACTGGTTTGCAGCCAGGCAAGAAATATTATATGAAAGTTTTGTCTCAGAATGATATTAAAATTACGGGATATTCTGATTTTTTCATAGTCTCTACACCCGCTTATATCGCTCTCGAGATCAAAAATTTAACATTCTCTGACCTCTTGCCGACTTCGGTTTGGGTCAATTGGCAGACAAACAAAACTTCCACGACCAAGCTTGTCTATGGTATGAATTCCAATTTTGACCGGACTTTGACTGATACTGGACTCAACACCGACCATAAATTCAAATTAGAAAATTTAACTCCGGGAGCTAATTACAAACTACAAATCACAGCGACCGACGAGGATGGCAACAGTGTCGCTTCCGACGAGTACAATGTTAATCCTCCGTCGAATCCAGCGATTTCTGCGATTACACTGAAGTCAATCGGAAATAACGCTGCTACTGTTGACTGGACCACAAATGTCGGAGCTGACTCCAGCGTCGAATTTGGCAAGGATACTTCGTACGGTTTTGCTTCCGGCAAGTCCGACTTGGTGATTCAGCATGAAATTCAGCTGATCGGGCTAGAGAGCAAGACTCTTTATCATTTCAGAATCAAATCACGAGACATCTTCGGAACAGAAGTTATGTCTTCTGATCAAACTTTCACCACCATCTCCGATACAACTCCGCCAGTCGTTAGCAATATTTCGACTCAATTGTCTCAGGTTTCAACGCCTCAAGGACTGGTCTATCAGGCGACAATTTCTTGGCAGACGGATGAGGGTTCGACGAGCCAAGTTGAATATGGTGACAGTACATCCGGTCAATATAGCAAGAAGACGCAAGAAGATGATTCATTTAATATGCATCATGTAGTAATTTTGTCTGACTTGAAAGCAAACTCAGCGATTTCTTTTCGAGTGGTGTCGAAAGATAGTTCGCAAAACGAAGCGATTTCGAAAAATAATACAATAATAACGCCGCCAGAAGAGGGGTCTCTCTATAAAATTGTAATTAATTCCCTCTCTGATACCTTCTCTTGGGTGACCAAACTAAAGGATAAGTTTTCAAAAAAGTAAGAATAGTGAGCAGGTAAGCAGGTGAGTAAGTGAACAGGTGAGCAGGTTGTCAAGTGGACAGGTTGAAAAAACTTATTCACTTGTTTACTTGCTCACTTGTTTGTTTGTTTGCTATAATAAAAATAGCGATAAATCGCGTTGTTTTTATGTATTTAGGAGGGAATGGATGGGGTTTCTCGACCTCCGTAACTTCTTTGCGAAGTTTCAGAAAAAGACTCAGGGGAATGAGCCTGATTTTGCTGACGAGTCAAAGATTGAGCCTTGCGAAGAAGATCCATGTCCCTCTGACGGAAGTAGTTTGGTCGATCCAGACCGGTTTGATGTGGATAATGAATAGAAAAACAGGCAAAAAATGGCGGAAGAACTCGCAGCGCTGCGCCAGGAGATAATGCCGGTCCAATCGATTGAGGAGAAATCAGAGGAAAAGCCAAAGGAATCAATTCCTGAAGTTAGTGTCAAGGATTTGGATAAGCGAATCTTGCGAATCCAGAGAAGTACCAAGACAACTTTTCCTTTCATGGAGGGGATACACAATTCTTTGCGAATGAAGAACAAAGCGTACTATTCCTGGCATACAAACCCTTTTGCCTCTCTTGTTCACTATACTGCGCTAGCAATTGTGATCACAACCGTGAT
>JAPLVL010000057.1:3848-5324 GCA_026397135.1 Candidatus Berkelbacteria bacterium | reverse complement strand
CCTAATCCTAATTACTATGACTGTTCTCCGTTTCGTCAAGGCGAGGAATAGAAATTAAGCAGTAAGAATTAAGAATTAAGTAAATGAATTGTTCCAGTATTTGGAGCTCAAACTTTAGTTTGTCTTAGTTCAGGCTGAAGCAGTCAGACGGCTGGAAGGTTGGGGCTAGAAATTGTATTATTTAGTAATTCGTTATTAGTATAATGCTGTAGCTTAATTTACCCGGGATACCAATTACCGGTAACAAAATACTAAATACCAATGCAACGGCATATCGATTTTGCCAGATAATGGCGACTAGTTATGCGTAAACAATATCTGTGGAAAACTCCTGATGACTAAGAGCTGTTTCAGGTCTAGAATTAAATAGCAAAACAAAAGAAGAACTTTGGGGAAAAACAAAAAGTAAGCGCGCTATACTGGCGCCTAGTTTATTGACGGAAGGATAATCGTGCAGATAAAAATCAAGAGATTAAACCCAAAGGCGATATTGCCCAAATACGCAATGCAAGGAGATGCGGGGATGGATTTATTTGCGGCCGAGTCGATAGTCATTGAACCAGAAGGGCGACATGCTGTCGCGACTGGCCTGGCAATAGAACTACCTGAAGGCTTCGTCTCCCTGGTCTGGGACAAGAGTGGTTTGGCGCTGAACAAAGGAATTACGACTATGGGTGGAGTGATTGAGCACACTTACCGCGGGGAGTACAAAATTATTTTATTAAACACCACCGACCAACCATATGAAATAAAAATTGGAGACAAGATTGCCCAGCTTCTGATTCAGCCGGTCGTGACAGCGGAAATCGTCGAGGCTGATGAATTGTCAGAAACGGCGAGGGGAACAGGTGGATTCGGCTCGACCGGAATTAAGTAAAACAGTGAGTCAGCTATTGGACAGAAATATTAAAAAACTTGAGAAATATAAACTAACGAAGGGTTGTTATGCCAGGAGAAATGAGTACACCAGTTCCAGAAGAGAGTAAATTACCGGTCAAAGATTCCGACATCGGAGCGATTCTCAATGATTATTTAGCTATGCCGGGATTTAACAATCCTGATTCATCGCACGCAGCTGCCCAGAAAGTTCTAAATGCTTGCACAAATCCAGTCGCGAAGAGAACCATTCTTGGTGAAATTGAGCGACGCCTGAAGTCCATGGAGACGCTCGCTACTCCAATAGATTCTATTCACTCAGAGCAGCTGCTTGATTTGGAAGCGAACATAATGGCGATGAATGAAATGGATTCGAGTAAAATTAATTAATTCTCCAAATGAAAAAGCAAAATTATCCTGGGGTTTTCGTCGTTTTCGAAGGGCTTGACGGTTCTGGCTCATCAACCCAAGCCGATTTGTTGGTCAAGAATCTAAGTCGGCAAGGCTATTTTGCATATTCAACGAAAGAACCGACCAATAATTTAATCGGCGGTTTGATTCGCGGGGCCTTGACGCATGATTGGAAACCAAGCGCGGAAT
>JAPLVL010000057.1:0-3833 GCA_026397135.1 Candidatus Berkelbacteria bacterium | reverse complement strand
CTGCAATTGCTCTTTGCTGCTGATCGGGCTCATCATCTCTCTCGTGAAATAATTCCATCACTCGAAAAAGGAAAAATAATAATTTCCGATCGCTATTTCTTCTCGACTGTCGCCTTTGGCTCGATCGATTTGGATTACGAGTGGCTTCTCGCCCTAAACGAGCAATTTGTACAGCCGGACATTACTTTTCTCTTGAAGGTTCCGCCCAAGGAGTGTATTCGTAGGATTAGCAAAAGCCGAAATGACTTCGAGCTTTTCGAGCAGGAGAAAAAACTGGAAAAAGTTTGGCAAACTTATGCCAAATTAAGTCGGAAGAGTGAATATAATATTGTTGTTATCGACGGGACATTGCCTGTCGCCGAAGTTTTGGACAAAATAATGGTACAAGTGGCCAAAGTCTTGCGGACAAAGATGGACGGCTTAATGTTGCGCTCATAATTATCAGGAGGAATAGTGCAAGAGGCAAAACTTACAGTAAAATTACTTTCATATACTTCTGATCCGGAGCGGACGGTAGTGGCTGCGATCAGGCAGTGCTATAGCTCACTTTCGGGCAAAGATCTGTGGGAAAAGGTGACAGAAGACCAAAAAGAGCGATTGATTCGTCAAATTATCTCATCTGGACATACTTCGACACTCGAACACGCCAGCTTCACTTTCTCGATCGAAGGAGTGTCGAGAGCTCTGACTCATCAGCTTGTCCGTCATCGAATCGCTTCATATTCCCAGAAATCACAGCGCTATGTCAAAGAGGGCGGATTTGAGTATATTTTGCCACCAACAATCAAGAAAGATGAGAAAGCCTCGCAAATTTATCTTGCACAATTGTCGAAAATACAGGAAGATTATAACAAATTGCTTGAGACAGGAATTCCGGCCGAAGATGCTAGGATGCTTTTGCCAAATGCTTGCGAAACGAAGATTGTGGTCACGATGAATGTTAGAAGCTTATTCAATTTCTTCGAAGAACGTCTCTGCAATCGGGCACAGTGGGAGATTCGCAAAATGGCGGGAGTGATGTACAAGGAAGTTTCGAAGGTTGCCCCCAACATTTTCAAATATGCTGGCCCTACTTGTGTGACCGAAAAAATTTGCTGGCAAGGAAAGCTTCATTGTGGTAAACCTGATAAGGATAAGTCAATCGAATTAAGGGAGCGGGGAGCGGGACTTTAGAATTAAGAATTAAGAATTAAGAATATTATGACTTTAAACGAGCAAGACAGTGAAGTTTCACAAATAATTGAATGTGAAAAGAGACGTCAAGTCGAGGGGCTGGAGATGATTGCCTCAGAAAATTATGTTTCGGTTGCAGTACTGGAGGTAACCGGCTCGATTTTGACAAACAAATATGCCGAGGGATATCCGGGTGCGAGATACTATGGTGGTTGTGAATGTGTAGATATGGCTGAATCATTGGCAATTGCAAGATTGAAAAAGCTTTTTGGCTGTAAATTTGCGAATGTTCAGCCAAACTCTGGATCGGCTGCCAATATTGCTGCTTATGCCGCGGTAATAAAACCTGGGGACAAAATATTAGGTCAGGGGATGGGGTCTGGCGGACATTTGACTCATGGCTCGAAAGTAAGTTTCTCTGGTAAATGGTTTGAATCCTATTCCTACGACTTAGACCCAGAAACTGGAGTCCTAAACTATGACAACATTTTGAAAATTGCTGAAGAAGTTAAGCCAGATGTAATTATGTGCGGCTACTCGGCTTATCCTCGTAAGATTGATTTTGCGAAGTTTCGGGCGATTGCCGACAAGGTTGGCGCATATTTAATCGCTGATATTGCCCATATTGCCGGCCTTGTCGCGACAGGCTATCACGAATCTCCGATTGGAGTTGCTGACATCGTTACTTCTACTACGCACAAAACTCTGCGCGGACCGAGGAGTGGAATTATCATGACAAATGATGAAGATCTAGCCAAGAAAATTGATAAAGCAGTTTTCCCCATGCTCCAGGGTGGTCCGCTGGAACACATTATCGCTGCCAAAGCAGTGGCCTTCGCTGAAGCGTTGAAGCCGGATTTTAAGAAATATATTGGTAAGGTTTTGGACAATATGCAGGTTTTTGCAAAAACTTTGCAATCATTTGACTTTGATTTGGTCACAGGTGGTACGGACAACCATTTAATTTTGGTAGATCTGCAAAACAAGAATTTAACAGGCAAAGATTTTGAGGACGCGCTACATCAAGCCGGCATTACTGTCAACAAGAACGGCGTGCCAAATGATCCAAACCCGCCCAAGATTACATCTGGTATTCGGGTTGGTGTGGCAGCCTTGACTACTCGCGGTATGGGTCCGGTCGAAATGCAACGAATTGCCGAACTTTTCAATGTAGTAGCCGAAAATATCGGTAATGCTGAAAAATTGGCTGAAATAAAGGAAGAAGTCCTGGAAATGACCAAAGGGTTGAAGGTTCCCGGGATTAATTAGTCAGAATTAAGCAGTAAGAATTAAGTGATAAGGATTAAGGACTGGTTTTATGATTATTGGAATTGTTGGTTCGATTGCTTCGGGCAAAGATACGGTAGCTGATTACCTGGTCAAGAAAGGTTTCAGAAATTTTTCTCACTCTGACGCGCTTCGGAAAATAATGAGAAAAGAGGGGATTGAAACGACGATCCAGAATATGACCGAGTTTGGCAATAATCTGCGCGCAGAGCAAGGCTACGGATTTCTGGCCAAACAAATCTTGACAGAGATTGGTGAGGGCGAAGATGCTGTTGTGACTTCGATTAGGCAAGTAGGTGAGATTGAATATTATAGAGACAATCGGGCCGATTTTTACCTGCTCAAATTGGATGCGCCGAAAGAGGTCAGACTCCAGCGACTTCTTCAGCGAAATCGTGCCGGAGACATCAAATCGATGGCAGAATTGGATGAAATTGAGGCCAAACAGGCCGATGGAAAAAACGGGGCAATGAATATGAATCGCTGCTATGAATTGGCCGATTCGGAAATTGTCAATGATGGAAGTTTTGAAGACCTGTACAAAAAGGTGGATCAATTAGTTGAGAAACTGAAAAATGACTAACAAAATTGACGACGAAGAAGATAAAAAGGATCAAATCAGTCTCTTCGACGCGGTTGCGAGACAAGTTCAGGAAGCAAACCAAAACGAAAAATATGTTCGACCGAGTTGGGACGAATATTTTATGTCGATGATGGAGGCAATTTCGCTTCGCTCGACTTGTGACCGCGGCCGTAGTGGTTGCGTCATTACCAAAGATCATCAGGTTTTGGCAACCGGTTATGTTGGCTCGGCTGCGGGTGACGATCATTGTGACGACGTCGGTCATCTATATCAGAAACGCCTTAATCCAGACGGGACAACCTCGAATCATTGTGTCAGGACTGTTCATGCAGAGCAAAATGCGCTTTGCCAGGCGGCCAAACGCGGAGTTGCACTCGAAGGTGGTACACTCTATTGTCGGATGACGCCATGTCCGGTCTGTGCTCGAATGATCGTAAACTGCGGTATCAAGAGAGTTGTTGCCCAAAAGCGTTATCATGATGGTAAATATGCTGAGGAACTGTTCCAAAAGTGCGGAGTTACCCTCGACCACATGTTCGATGAACTAGAGCAATATGGGAACCAGAAGTAAGAAGCCAGGATTAAGGATTAAGTAGTCAGAATTAAAACGGGGGAGACTTACATGGGTGAGGATGGACCAAAATTTGTGCCCGATCAAATATCGGAAAATCAAGACGATACAGTTTTTGTTCCAGTAAATGAAGATGAAGCAGTAGAAGATAAGAGTAAAAGGATTGAAGACGAAAAGCTGTGGCAACAATTGGAAGACCAAACAGGGCTAATCGTCGAA
>JAPLVL010000019.1 GCA_026397135.1 Candidatus Berkelbacteria bacterium | reverse complement strand
GGACTAAACATGGTGGTGAAGGACTAAAGATTTTCATTGGTAATACCTAATTCATTAATCTGGTTATGACTAATCAATATACCAGATTTGTTACCAACGTATCTCAGCCTCCGCATGGGTGCAAAAGATTATAGTTTGATTTGCGAGTTTTTAATGTTAAAATTGTAGAAAGTAATAAAGGAGAAAGATGAGTCAAACACAGGAAAATTTGCTCAAGGCCTTTGCGGGGGAGTCAATGGCCAGAAACAAATATACTTATTTTGCAGAGCAGGCCAGAAAAGAGAATTTGATCTGGATTGCTGAAGTTTTTGAGGAGACGGCCGGAAATGAGAGAGCTCATGCCCAAGAGGAGTACGAGCAAATGAAAGATGGCGACAAGATGACCAATACTTACGACATCAATACACAGGGAACGACACTTGAAAATCTGAAACACTCGGTTGCCGGTGAGACTTTCGAATACACCAAGATGTATCCTGAATTTGCCAAGATTGCCGAAGACGAGGGTGAAACTGAGGTGGCACGTCTCTTCACTGAGATTATGGAGACTGAGGAAAAACACGCAGAGCGATATCAGATTCTGGTTGATCGGCTTGAAGCAGGTAAACTGTTTGAAAGTGATGAAGAAATAGAGTGGAAATGTCTGAATTGTGGCTACATTCACAAGGGGACAAGTGCTCCTGACAAATGCCCACTTTGCCAAAAGGTTCAGGGATACTATGAAGGTCTTGGGGTTGTCAGATAATTGATTGGTTTTGTTAGTGTAAAAATCCGGTCACTGCGAAACGATTGCAGTACCGGATTTTTGTTTTGACCTCAAATTTTGTTGACTTGATCGAATCAAAGTTGTATAATAAAAGAGGAATGAAGTCAGAGGAGGTGCTGTTGTGTACCGATATTTACTCTTGGCGGTTTTGACCGTATCATTACTTTTGTCAGCATTGGCCGGCAAACAGGACAGTTCTGGCCGTAGAGACCATGTTCAAGCTCAACCGAATCAACGGAGAGTCGTGGAGTTTGGTAACATGAGGATGATTGTGAGCAGGGGGGAGCGAACTCCGCAAGCACCGACCATGTCTGCGCCAAGCATGCTTGCCCGCAAGCATGGTGGAAATGATGGCGGTGGAAATCAGCCGAATCATGGCTCCAACTCTCGGCCTCAAGAGCCGGCTGCGCCGTCTTATCACAACGATTCTCCGAGGCAGGAGAGGCATCATGACCAGCCGCCAGCCGCGTGTCCACCCAATCATGGTCCGCGACCGGAGCCAAATGTTCGAGATACTGATCGGCATTCTCCGCGGCCCTCGCACGAGAATCATCAGTATGGGCAACATTATCGCCCTGAACCGATCTTTGGTGATGATAGGCGCTGTCATGACAATGATCGTGACCGTTGTCCTGGATATCGTCGTTCGCATTGTCACAATGACGGCGTCTTGCCGCTTCTTTTCCTCACAACCACAGCTGTTGTGGTGAACCAAAATACTTCGGCTCAGTATTCTTGCTACGAAGAGGCATTTGCCAATTTCAAAGCAAGGTATTACGGAGTGTTCTCCAACAGCTTTGTGGCTGAGCCTTCGATGCGGCCGGCCTGGATTCCCCCGACGGTCCTGTACGATGGGACGACAGTTTATGTCGTTTTCTGTCCGACCTACCACAGCTACGGCTTCTGGCAGCCAAACGCTTCGACGACCTGGATTGCTTACAATATCTGGGATGACGAAGCGGGAATTGCCCGCGCCATGCCGCTTTACGGCTATAGGTATTAGAATTTTCTGGTGCTCCGACAACTCGTCGGGGCACCTATTTTTTGTCCACAGGGACTCTTCCTATTTATCTTTTAAAGTAGTATGATTATAAAAATTTGCCAAATCTCTCTGGCAAAGGAGGATGATTAAATGGTTACGGCGATGACCGAATCAGCCAAAGAAGAGAGTCGAGCTTGCAGTCATGATTGCAAGTTGGAACAGTTCAAATCCGGGTCTGGGCAGATTACGATGTATTGCCCGAAGTGCTTTCGAGACGTTTATGTGTTTATCTGTGCAACACTGAAGCTCGAATGTTGCCACTGCCAAACTGTCTGGGATTGGCAGACAGGGGAGAAATGCCCCAAGTGTTTCCCCAAACGCTAACTTACCAAAGAGGAGTGATTCTAAATCACTCCTCTAAACTTTTTATGTTTTCCGACTCTATTATGGTCTCAAGGTGCCAAAGAAGACTTGCCAAGCCAAGAGCGATTTGGCGACCAGGCTTAGTACAATATAGGCGCGCTCGCCATAGAGATAGTCGGACCATTTCCCGACCTTCTTGTATTGAAGTACCTGGTTGATGGCGAAGATGTTGAAAAAGACAAAAATCGAAAAGAAAATCCAGTAAACAAAACTTGGTGCTTTGTCGGCGCTGCCAGGGGCGGCCAAATAGATTGCAATTCCGATCCATGGTCCGATTCCAGCGATGCAACCAAAGATGAAGGAAATCCAATTTGTTTTTGAAACAGACTGATTGTGAAGTTCCATCATCCAGCCGAACAAGATCATTGCAGCATTGCAAAAGAAGAAAGCAATTAGGGTCGCGATGTCTGAGATACCGACGAGCAAGGCAATGACCACGATCATTACTGAAGAGCTGAAGGCGTATTCTATCCAGCGAGCAGGATTGATTCCCTTCGTGATATGGCGATTGTACCAGTTGTTTATGCGTGGCAAGGAAACCAGGAAGTGGGCTAG
>JAPLVL010000017.1 GCA_026397135.1 Candidatus Berkelbacteria bacterium | reverse complement strand
GTGGTGGAACTTTCGATATCACCGTCTTAGAGCTAGGCGACGGCGTTTTCGAAGTCAAAGCAACCAACGGGGACACTCACTTGGGAGGTGATGATTTCGACCAATTGATCATGGACAATATCATCGACGAATTCAAGAAAGATCAAGGGATTGATCTTCATTCTGACAAAGCAGCGATCCAACGAATCAAAGAAGCAGCTGAGAAAGCCAAAATTGAGCTTTCGACTGCTGGCGAATCGGAAATCAATTTACCATTTATTACTGCTGACGCTTCTGGTCCAAAACATCTCCAAATGACAATTACTCGCTCAGAGCTTGAGAAAATGGTAGGCGGTCTGATCGAGAAAACTCTAAAACCATGTGAAAAAGTTCTGAAAGATTCAAAATTGGAAGCCAAAGACATCAATGAAATCATTCTGGTTGGTGGAATGACGAGAATGCCGGCTGTTCGCGAAGCAGTCAAGAAATTCTTCAACAAAGAGCCAAATCACTCTGTAAATCCTGATGAAGCTGTTGCGCTTGGCGCCGCCATCAACGGCGGAGTTCTCTCCGGTGAAGTAAAGGACCTTCTCCTGCTCGATGTAACCCCTCTCTCACTTGGAATCGAGACCTTGGGCGGAGTTTCGACCAAATTAATTGAGAGAAATTCAACAATTCCAACTTCAAAGTCGCAAGTTTTCTCAACCGCGGCCGACAACCAAACTTCAGTTGAAATTCATGTCCTCCAAGGTGAGCGTGAATTTGCCAAGGATAACAAGACACTTGGCCGCTTCATGCTCGACGGTATTCCACCAGCACCACGAGGAATTCCCCAGGTTGAAGTTTCCTTCGACATCGACGCCAACGGAATTGTAAATGTCAAAGCCGTTGACAAAGCGACCAACAAAGAACAAAAGATTACGATCACCAGCTCCTCTGGACTGTCCGAAGCAGAAATCGAGCGAATGAGGAAGGAAGCCGAAGAACACGCGGACGAGGATAAGAAGAAGAAGGAATTGATCGAGACCAAAAATATGGCCGATTCTCTCATTTATACTGCCGAAAAAACCCTGAAAGATGCTGGAGACAAAGTCGATAGCAATCTGAAGTCCGATGTCGAGGAGAAAATTAAATCTCTGAAAGAGACCAAAGAAGGTGAAAATCTCGAGGAAATTAAGCAGCAAACCGAAAACCTAAGCAACTCACTCCAAGAAATAGGCAAGAAAATGTACGAACAAGCCAATGCCGCTTCAAATTCAGAAAATCCTACTGAAAAAACCGAAGAATCAAGCGAGCCAAAGGACGAAACAAAGGAAGACTAAGGATATTAACCGGCTTCTCGGAGCCGGTTAACTCCTTGCTCTTGCATTGTAGATTTGAATAAAAAGAGGTAAAATAAATTTATATTTTGCAAGTATTAATTTGGAGGGGCCCAGCAACACAGGGTCAATAAGATGGATTTTAAAAAGCCGGTTTTTGTTGTCCTGGCGATCGTTGCACTGGTGATTGCGATTAGCTGGAATTTAATAGGCAACTACATCAAAAACAAAAATACAGCAAACACTGCAACCAATACGACCACAAACACAGCAGTGGAAACAACGACAGTGACCGATCTGACCAATGCGACTGCAGCTGACTTCACTCAAACGATTTCGGACGAATATGCACTGGCCAACCAAAAGGCCTCG
This sequence comes from Candidatus Berkelbacteria bacterium, assembly GCA_026397135.1. Lineage (GTDB taxonomy): Bacteria > Patescibacteriota > UBA1384 > XYA2-FULL-43-10 > 1-14-0-10-43-13 > JAPLVL01. Next base: position 5,430 of record JAPLVL010000017.1, on the reverse strand, counting down.
GCAGCAAATTCACAGAATCAACTCTGTGGTATAGAAGTCGTAATCGGATCAGGATTGACTCAAGATTCCGTCTCGACCCGCTACATTTATACGACTGGTCCAAGTGACACAAACAACTGGATCTTCAATGTCAAGCAAACCTCACAAAGCTTCATTCGCTCTCTCATCCCGAAGGAAGATTACCTTGGCGAGATGGCTACATTTAGCCCTGCCAACTGGAAGAAGAGTTATGTTGAAGCCTTGCAAATCGCAGAACAAAGCGGCGGCGCGACCTGGAGAAGCAACAATAGCGGCAGCTTCAACGGTGTTGATATGACACTGAAAGCAGGTACTGGCACAAATCCGGTTGTCTGGCAAATAAATTACCTCTCAAGTGATGTTATGTCTACTCAATTTCAAGTAGTAATAAATGCCAGTTCGGGCGCCGTTGTCACAAACAGTTCAAGCAGTAACTAAATTATTCCTGTTTATCCTTAAACGGTAGAAAACTTATTTTATTATGGCAAAAGATTATTACCAAACACTCGGCGTGGCCAAAAATGCCACTACAGACGAGATCAAAAAGGCATACCGCAAACTCGCCCTCAAATACCACCCCGATCGGGGCGGCGGTTCTGAGATGGAAGCAAAATTCAAGGAAGCGAACGAGGCATACCAGATTCTCTCCGATCCAGAAAAACGCCAAATGTTCGATCAATATGGAGATGCTGCCTTTTCTGGCGGAGCCGGCGGCTTTGGCGGTCAGGGAAATCCGTTCAGCGGTTTTGGGGGCTTCGGACAGGGTAGCGGAGATTTTTCGGGCTTCGGCGGCTTTGGCGGAGGATTAGGAGACATTTTCGAGGATTTTTTCGGCCAAGCCTTCTCGCAAGTCCAAGCCGAAATTAGAATTACTCCAGCTCAAGCCGTCTTGGGCGACAAAGTCTCCTTGAGTGTAAACAGAGAGACAGTAGAGTTCAATCTACCAGCCGGCGTCCAGAGTGGGACATCCTTCCGCTTCCCTGGCAAAGGTAAGGCTTATCGAGGTGGGCAAAAGGGAGATTTGATCCTGACAGTAAAGATTGAAATGCCCAAAAATCTTAGCCGTGAGCAAAAGGATCTCTGGGAGAAGCTCCGCGAGAGTGAAAAGCAGAAAAAATGGTGGAACTAACTCCACAAAAATTTCGAATCTGGCAAGCATACTAAATACTAAATACTAAATACTAAATACTAAATACTAAATGCTAAATACTGATTACTGGTCGCTATCCTCCCCTGTGGTTAAATAGAATTGACTAAAAACAAAAGATGACCGATAATAGATTTAGCAGGATTTTTCAGTCCTAGTTTTCAATTATTTGTGGAAAATCGTGCTTGTTCAAGGGGAAAACAAAAAAGTAAAATCCGGCACCCAGCTTTGTGAGTGCTGAAAGCAAAGCGGATCGGAGGGGTTATTTAATGCAGCTTCCCAGCGTAGATGTTTTTATCGGTATATTTTTTCTACTTGGCTTGGCCTACGGTTTTTTGCTCCAAAGAGAAAAAACAATTACCGCTCTTTGCTCGGTTTATATCGGATTGGTAATCGCTTCGAGTTTCTCGGGTAGTATTTTTGACCTTATGAATGGCAACAAGGTGATCGCTAATCAAATCTGGCAACGCTTCCTCCTCCACAATCGCTATCATCGTCTTCCTTCTCTCGACATTCTTGGTTTCCGGCGCAATAAATTCCAAAGCCAAAAAATCAAATGGCGATCTCTCGATCTTGGAAATATTAATCTATAGCGGCTTGATGGTCGCTTTAATTTTGTCCTCGATCCTGGGTTTCCTGCCGGAAGCAGTTAGAAACCACTATCTCGAAGTTTCCAAGGTTGCGACTTACCTTTTCAATTTCCGGACTTGCTTCGTCGTTATCCCACCTATTATGCTTGTTGTCTTGAATATGACAGGGAAAAAAAGTAGTAACAGTAGTAGTGGAGGACGATGAAAAACACAAATATATTTATGCGTTGGCTTATCAGTTCCCTCTTCCTGATGGTGATTCCGTTTCTGATACCTTGGGCTGGTATCAGGATTAGCAGCTTCTGGATTGCCCTGATCGCCGCTCTTGTCTTGGGATTGCTCAATGTGCTGATTCGACCTTTCCTCCTGCTAGTGACATTGCCAATCAATATTTTGACTCTGGGAGTATTCACTCTCTTTGTCAATGCTAGCGTTTTTTGGCTGACCAGCCGAATCGTTAGCGGTTTCGTCGTACCGAACTTCTGGGCCGCCTTTTGGGGCGCAATTATTTACTCACTTCTTTCAATGCTGATAAATTCGATCTGGAGTGGCAGTCAAACACCTGTAGTTCGACAAGTCAAACCGCGAAAATAGACAAAGATAGGACTGTGCGTTGACTTTTGAGCCCAAATGGGCTATTGTTTCCAAGTGAATTAAACATATTTTTCGTTGCTTAATTCTTAATCCTTACTGCTTAATTCTTGTTTTTTAAATTTGGGCTGTTAGCTCAATGGTAGAGCAGTGGCCTTTTAAGCCATTGGTTCTGGGTTCGAGTCCCAGGCGGCCCACCATGAAAAATGCATCACGATAGTGGTGCTTTTTTCATGGTGAAGTGGGACTCGAACATGAGTGGGGTCGGGAGAACAATTGGTCTCCCGTAATCGGAAGGAGTCGGAAACCGAGGGTGTCCGAAAGCCAGCCCACGATAACATCGTGGAGAGCGGCTTGTGAGATGTCCCTTTATCAGCGGCCCACCAAAAAAAGTTACCAATTTATTGGTGGCTTTTTTTGCATGAGACAAGTCTTAACTCTAGACAAACAAATATCAAAGTTGTATAATCAATAAATCTTTCTCGCTTACACTCTATCTACACTACAGAAAGGTAAACCCGATGCTAGGAACAAGCACATCCAAAATGTCCACACCCCCTTCAAAGAGCTCTGCATTGCTCTTTGGTGAACTCATGCACCGGTTCCGGTTGCAAGGTCAGCGCAGCGTTTTGGTCGCTGCCCTGGCCTGCCTCTTCGGAGATGGCCAAAAGGCGATCAACGCCGTGAACAAGTTAGCCGCCAACATCAAGGTTGGCGACAAATTCGACTGGCGGATTCAAGTTCTAATCGAAACCAGGGAGCAAGAGCGTCTCCGCAAGTGGAACACTGCCTGCTCCGACGGCCTGCGTGCCTGCACCACGGAAGACAAAGTAGTACTGGAAAACCTGCCCAAACTGATGGCCGGTCGCAATATTGACCTGACCGATCCAGAGATGATTGAGCAGGTCATCGCTGCCATGCCGAAAAACTAGAGCCCCAGAGGGCTCAAAACCCCCTTAGCGAGAGAGACAAAAAAACCGGGCGGTCTGACAAATTTGTCAGACCGCCTTCTTTTATTCATTCCTTAGTACTTTGATGAAAACATCACTCGGCACTTCGACCCGACCGATCGATTTCATCTTCTTCTTTCCCTTTTTTTGTTTGTCTAGGAGCTTGTTTTTCCGTGTCACATCACCGCCATAGAGGCCAACTGTCACATCTTTGCGGAACGGAGAAATTCGTTCGGAGGCAACGACTTTGGCTCCGATGGCAGCCTGAATTTTGATCTCAAAGTTCTGTCTCGGAATCAGATCTTTCAGTCTCTCCGTAATTCGCCTGCCCTCGTTCATCGTCTTGGATTTGTGAGTAATGAAAGAGAGCGCATCAACTTTATCTAAATTGATCAAAATATCGACTTTTTCCAGATCAGAGGCGCGATAATCAATCATTTCATAGTTCATCGAAGCATACCCCTTGGACACACTTTTGAGTTGATCATAAAGGTCAATAATGACCTCAGCCAGTGGCATTTCGTAGCGGATAATGGCACGAACCTCATCGAGGTATTCAATATTATTAAATTGAGCACGCTTCTTCTGCACCACATCCATGCAAGCACCAACGTAATCTTTCGGCGTGAAAATATCGAGAGAAACCCACGGCTCTAAAACTTCACGAAAAAGGCCATGCTCCGGTAAATCACCTGGCTTCTCGATTTCTTCTTCCTCTCCGTTATTTAGGATAATGCGATAGCGCACCGACGGACTGGAAATTACCAAAGACAGGTTGTATTCACGCTCCAATCTCTCTCTGACAATATCCATGTGCAAAAGGCCTAGGAAGCCACAACGAAAACCGAAGCCAAGTGCGTCTGATCGCTCTGCCTCATAGGAGAGAGACGCATCGTTTAGCTTTAATTTTTCAATTGCCTCTTTGAGATTCGGATAATCATCCCCGTCAGTACAATATATGGAGGCAAAAACAGAGGGCAAAATAATTTTGTAGCCCGGAAGCGGCGTTTCGGCCGGCTTTTCCTTGGCCGTAATCGTATCGCCGACTTGAGCCTCAGCAACCGACTTGAAACCAGTAATAATGTAGCCGATTTCACCGCAAAGAAGCGGGGTGTGGGGGAAATATTTCGGATGAAAATATCCAACTTCGATTGCTTCACCATCGCTTCTCGATTGCATCAGGAAAAACTTTTTGTTTTTCTCGAAATGGCCATCGACGATTCGAACGAAGGAAACAACTCCACGATACGGGTCAAAAACTGAATCAAAAATTAGAGCCTTGAGTGGAGCATCCGAATCTCCCTTTGGTGCAGGAATACGATCAACAACCGCATCGAGAATTTCGACTACGCCCTCCCCTGTTTTCCCAGAAGCGTGAAGGATTTCCTCTTTTTTGCAACCCAAAATCTTGACAATTTCATCCGCAACTTCGTCTGGCCGAGCAGCAGGAAGATCGATTTTGTTTAGGACTGGGATTATGGTCAGATTATTTTCAATCGCGGAATAAAGAACCGAGAGTGTTTGAGCTTCGACACCCTGTGAAGCATCGACCAACAAAATCGCACCTTCAACTGCGGCCAAGGAGCGGGAAACTTCATATTGAAAATCAACGTGGCCAGGAGTATCAATCAGGTTCAAGACATAGTCTTGACCTGATTCAGAAATGGATGACGAATCACGAATTTCAGGCTTTTCGCTTTCAACTTTTGACCTTTGCCTTGTCCCCCACAGCATCCGCACCGGCGCCAATTTGATGGTGATGCCTCTCTCCCGCTCCAGGTCCATCTGGTCAAGCAATTGTTCCTTCATCAGTCTCTTCTCGATTGTCCCGGTGATTTCAAGCATACGATCGGCCAAAGTCGATTTCCCGTGGTCAATATGTGCAATGATGCAAAAATTTCTAATTTTTTCTTGATTGTTTTCGGTCATAACAGAGAGATTATAGCAGAAAATAAGCCAGCTTTCCACCTCCAAGAAAAGAATCAGAGCCCAAGCTTCAGCCTGAACTAAGACAAACTAAAGTTTGAGCTCCAAATACTGGAACAATTCATTTACTTAATTCTTAATTCTTACTGCTTAATTTCTATTCCTCGCCTTGACGAAACGGAGAACAGTCATAGTAATTAGGATTAGG
>JAPLVL010000029.1:8291-9875 GCA_026397135.1 Candidatus Berkelbacteria bacterium | reverse complement strand
GAATCGTATTGCTCTCTTAGCTTCTCCTTGGTTAGGATTTCAAATGGCCAGAATGTATCTAGGATCTCATTGATGTCTTGGGAGATTTCGGATTGGAGAGATAAGGCCTGCTTGATGTTTTGAGTGGAGATTTGGACTGGATTAGGATCTTGATCTGGGTTTGTAATTTGATTTAGATTTAGGTTTGAATTTGCTTTCTCTTTTGGGGAATGTTTAACGAGATTATCAAAATCATTCTGCTTTTTCTGCAGAGAGATTATTCTTACGCTTAATTGCTGACAATCAAGATCAGATTGCAAAGGGCTTCCCTCCAAGGATTTAAATGCGTCATTGCGAGTGTACTTGCACAATGACAAACTGCGTATTTGGTCTAGATATATTTTAGCATAGAATTTGTCCTGGACAAAATATGTCCTCGCCGGATTGGCGAGGACAGAAACTACTCAATAATCTCGACATCATCGAAGATCAGGTTAATCACTTCAGTGGCAATGCGATGTGTGCCAATCCGATGTGCGAAGCTGAACAGAGCGACATAATCGAAAGAACAAGACGCAAGTTTGCGCATTTGCTCACAAAGTGTGACTAGCAAACTGTCATCTTCGGGGAGAAAGCGAAGTTCTTTCTCGAGCTGAATACAGTCGGAAAACACGGTAAATTTTCGCATTGTTCGCAAGAGAGAGTTACGCAGAGGTACTTCCAGAATGTTTCTTCCGGTTTTCTGACCTCTTTCGAGCAGACTGCAGCATTGTGCCGAAGTTAGATGATCGTTTTCCGGCAACAGGTTTTCCGCTAGGAGATTTTCGATCAAAACACGAATGTCATGGTCGAAGTGTTGATTTTCATAGCAGTCAATCCAATCACCTATATCAAGGTCAGATGGCAAATGTGAATGTTGACTGAAATAAGCCGTGACTGCCAATTCAAAACCGTATTGATTGACAATAGCATGAAGGTTCCGCTTTGTTTTTGCTATATCACCAGAGAGACTAGACATGTCCTTGCCTCCTTGATCTACTTTTACCATAATCAGGATAAGCCTACAACGAAAAATAGCACCGACGGTGCTATTTTTCGTTGTAGGAATGTATAATTGTTAGAATCGGGCGAAATGAGCGAAGGCTTTGTTTGCTTCGGCCATGCGGTGTGTGTCGTCTTTCTTCTTCATTGCGGCACCTTCACTGTTGTAAGCACTGATCAGCTCTGATGCAAGCTTCTCGGCCATCGGACGGCCTTTGGAGGCTTTGGCTGCTGCAATGATCCAGCGCATTGCCAAAGTGTTGCGACGGTCGCGTGTAACTTCCATTGGCACCTGATAATTTGCACCACCGATACGCTTACTTTTGACCTCGACAACTGGGCCAACATTGCGGAGAGCTTGATCGAAGACATCCATCGCTTCTGCTCCGAGTTTTTCGCTAGATTTTTCGAGCGCAGTGTAAACGATTCTCTCTGCCACTGTCTTTTTGCCGTTTAGCATAATGTAGTTGATAAACTTCATTATGATCGGGCTTGCGTACTTGGTGTCAACACCAATTCCGTGTTTTCTAATTTTTGCTTTGCCTCTTGGCATTTTTTCCTTTC
>JAPLVL010000029.1:0-8228 GCA_026397135.1 Candidatus Berkelbacteria bacterium | reverse complement strand
TTTATAACTTACTGCTTAATTCTGTATTCTGAATTCTGTATTATTCTTTCCCTGATTTGGCACCATATTTGCTGCGAGCTTGTTTGCGGCCTTTTACGCCAGCCAGATCAAGCTTGCCACGAACAATATGATATCTCATGCCAGGAAGGTCTTTCACACGACCGCCACGAATCAAAACAACTGAGTGCTCCTGGAGACTGTGTCCTTCGCCGCAGATATAAGCATTTACTTCATATCCGTTTGTCAGTCTGACACGAGCAAACTTCCGCAAAGCTGAGTTTGGTTTCTTTGGTGTCATCGTTCCAACCTTGATACAGACTCCCCGTTTTTGCGGGCAGCCCAATTTGACTGGACGATTTTGCAAGAAATTGAAAGTTGTTTTCAGTGCGGTTGTTTTTGATTTTTTGGAAGTTTTGGTGCGGCTTTGTCGCACAAGTTGGTTGATTGTTGGCATTCTTAAATCTTAAAATTAATCTGGTACTTTGGTTAAATTATCACATTTCAAGCTTCTTGTCAAAGATGGCTTACGCCTCGTCTTCGGGAAGCGGATCGTGTGTGATGTTGATTAGAGTGTCTTTGCCGTCATTGAATCCGGTTCCGGCAGGAATCAGTTTACCAATGATGACATTCTCCTTGAGCCCTCGAAGGAAGTCAACTTTGCCAGCGATGGCAGCGTCGATCAGGATCGAAGTTGTTTCCTGGAATGAAGCAGCCGAGAGGAAACTGTCGGTTTTGAGAGCGACACGGGTGATACCCATAATCATATCTTCAATCTTGATCAGTTTTTCACCTTTGGCAGCCAGCTCTTTGTTCTTGACTAGAACATCGAAGCGGGAAACGATTTGACCAGGCAGGAATTTCTCGTTGCCCTCTATTACCTTCACTTTGCTATTCATCATACGGATAATAACTTCAATATGCTTGTCATTAATATCTTGGCCCTGAGACTCGTAAATAGCCTGAACCTGCTTGATAATATAGTTTTGGGTCTTGGCAACCCCCAAGAGTTTCAAACTCTGGGACAAATCGTAGTGACCTTCGGTCAAAGCTTGGCCCTTTTCAACCTTGTCACCGTTTTTGACTAGAAGTTGTGTTGTCTTGGCTGTTGTATATTCTTTTTCGATCAGTCCGACGCCGATGACTTTGGCCTTTTTGCCGTGTAGTTTGATTACGCCGTCGAATTGTGCGCGAATTGCTTTCTCGTCAGTGTCAACCGTCTCAGCAATTGTTTGATTTTTGACGATTGTCGATTCGTTTTCGATCACAAATTTATAGCCAGCTGGCAATGTGAACTCTTCGGCCTGCTCACCCTTACCAGTGATAACCATTTTGACAATGTCTCCGTCCTTCTTGACCGAGATATCTCCGGCAATTTCTGCCAAGATGGCCGGTTTCTTCGGTATCCGAGCTTCGAAAAGCTCTTCGACACGAGGAAGACCCTGGGTAATATCTTCACCGGCCGCACCACCAGTGTGGAAGGTACGCATAGTCAGCTGTGTTCCTGGCTCACCAATAGCTTGAGCAGCAACGATTCCAACAGCTGAACCGATCAGAACAGGGTGACCAGTCGCGAGGTCGATTCCGTAGCATTTCTGGCAAATTCCGCGTTTGGATTCACAACTTGAGAGTGAGAAAATTTCAATTTCTTCAATTCCGGCGTCGTCAAGTTTTTTGATTTCGTCAACCGTTATCAGAGTTCCGGCCTTGACACCACCGGCAGACTTGGCCAAATAGCGGCCAACGACATATTTATCCCATTTTTCGCCGAATTCGGCATAGAATTTCTTCTCGATCAATCTCGAATTCTTCGTTCCGCAATCTGTCTCGGTAACAACAATGTCCTGAGAAACGTCAACGAGACGGCGGGTCAAATATCCAGCCTCTGATGTACGAAGAGCAGTATCAGCACGACCCTTTCTGGAACCGTGAGTTGATACGAAGTATTCGAAAACGGAGAGGCCTTCCTTGAAGTTTGATTTGATCGGCAGCTCGATGATGGCGCCAGTTGGATCAGCAACCATACCTTTCATAGCGGCAACCTGAGTCATCTGGGAAATATTACCACGAGCTCCTGAGTTCATAATAATATAAATATCATTGTCATTTGGGAACTCGGTCATCATATCTTTTTCCATCTGAGCCTGAGCGCCCATCCAAGTCTCAACAACTTTGGCATAGCGCTCTTCGTCGGTAATCAAACCACGCTGATATTGCTTCTCAATCAGGCGAACGACATCCTCTGATTTGGCCAAAATAGCTTCCTTGGTTCCCGGAATATGAATATCCTCGACGGCGAAAGTCATGGCCGATTTCTGAGCGTAAGTGAAGCCAAGATCTTTCAGATCATCTACAAATTGGGCAGTTCGGTCAATTCCATAGCGGCGATAGACATTGTCAATCAATTTGCTGATCAATTTCTTGTTCAGAGTTTCGTTGAAATAGTCATAATCCTCCGGCATGATTTTGTTGAAAATCAATCGGCCGACGGTCGTTTTGATAATTTCTCCTTTGGAATCTCTGATTGTAATCTCTGCATTGAGAGTAACTTCGTCAAGATTATAAGCAGTTACAGCCTGATTTTCGTTGGCAAAAGTTTTGCCTTCGCCCTTGTCACCAGGATAGAGAGCAGTCAAGTAGTGGCAGCCCAAAATAATATCCTGAGAAGGAGCAACGACAGGATCGCCAGAGGCCGGCTTCAGAAGGTTCTTGGCAGAAAGCATAATTTCTCTAGCTTCTGTCTGAGCGTTGTCAGAAAGTGGAAGATGGACAGCCATCTGATCACCATCAAAGTCAGCATTGAAAGCTGAACAAACGAGCGGATGAATCTGGATAGCTTTACCCTCGATCAAGATTGGCTGAAAGGCCTGGATACCAAGGCGGTGAAGTGTAGGAGCACGATTGAGCATCACAAATTTATCTTTGATAATATCTTCCAAAATATCCCAAACGAAAGACTCGCCCTTTTCGATCAAACGAGTAGCGTTTTTGACATTGTGAACATAGCCTTCAGAAATAAGTCGACCAATTACAAATGGCTTGAAGAGTTCAAGTGCCATAATCTTCGGCAGACCACATTGATGAAGTTTCAATTTCGGACCAACAACAATTACAGATCGGCCAGAGTAGTCAACGCGTTTACCGAGCAAGTTTTGGCGGAAACGACCCTGTTTGCCACGAAGCATATCAGAGAGCGATCGCAGTTTTCTCTTGCCACCGGTTGAGGAAGCAACTTTGTCTTTGCGGGCAGAATTATCAATCAAAGCATCGACAGCTTCCTGAAGCATTCTTTTCTCATTGCGGCAGATAACTTCTGGCGCGCCTTGAGATAGAAGTCGGCGAAGACGATTGTTTCTGTTGATGACACGGCGATAAAGATCGTTCAAGTCAGAGGCAGCAAAACGGCCACCGTCAAGCTGAACCATCGGACGAAGATCTGGCGGAATTACTGGCAAACGAGTCAGAACGAGCCAAGCTGGATTGATACCTGCCTGATTCATACTTTGTAGCACTCGAAGTCTTTTCAGAGTTTTGGCACGGTTGAGGCCGGTTTGTTTGCGAGCGTCTTCCTGAGTAGTTGGGATAGCGGCTGCAACATCAAAATTCTTCAGAAGTTCCAAAATCGCCTCGGCACCAATACCAACTTTGACGATTTGACCATATTTCATGTTTAATTCACGATATGTTTGCTCAGAAATAATCTTGCCGACAGAGAGTCCGGTCAGCTCCGATTTGGTTTCTTTGTAAACTTGTTCGACTTCAACTTTGGTAATTTCCTGAGCATTTGGATTGTCTTTGTTTTCGGCAATAAATTCTTTGTATTCTTTCTCCAGACTCTCAAGACTGGCCTTCTTCAACTCGTCATTGATTTCCAAGATTACATAGCTGGCAAAATAGACTACCTTTTCAATATCACCGCCAGAAATGTTCAGGATCGTCGAAACGACGCTCGAAGTGCCTTTGACATACCAGATATGGGCAATCGGAACAGCCAGGTCAATATGCCCCATTCGAACTCTTCGAACAGCCGACCGTGTTACTTCGACACCACATTTGTCGCAGATTATTCCTTTGTAACGAATCTTCTTGTATTTGCCACAATAGCACTCCCAGTCCTTGGTCGGACCGAAAATTCTTTCGCAAAACAAGCCGTCACGCTCAGGTTTTTGAGTGCGGTAATTGATTGTTTCAGGTTTTAGGACTTCGCCGTGTGACCAGTTGAGGATATCTTCTGGTGAAGCGACCGATAATCTGATTGCCTCAAAATCGGCAACACTGATTTGATCTTTTACTTCTACGCTTGACATATTATAGCTCTTTCCTCTGTCTTAAGTATCTTATTCGTCTCAAGATACTTAAGCGACTTATTATTTATATTAATATTTTATTCTGCGATCTCGTCAGCGCTGGCAACGATGTCTTCATCCTCGTCCAATTGCTCGGCTGCTAATTCTGTCAGCTTCTCGTCGAGGCTGTCTTCGAGGTCTTCGTCAATATCTTCGTCTTCCAATTCATCGACATAATCAGCGTGACGAACAGGGGCAACAACATCTACTGGTTTTTCAACCGGCTTGTGCTCCAAAAGTGCAGCCTCTTCCTTGGATGTAATCAGATCAACATCGAGACAGAGACTCTGCAACTCTTTGACCATAACATTGAAAGCTTCAGGAATAATCGGTTTTTGAATTTTCTCACCCTTGATGATTGATTCATAAATTCGGCTTCGTCCGACAATATCATCCGATTTAATCGTTAACATTTCTTGTAGAGTGTGAGCGGCGCCGTAAGCTTCCAGCGCCCAAACTTCCATCTCACCAAATCTCTGCCCACCAAATTGAGCTTTTCCGCCAAGTGGCTGCTGTGTAATCATGGAGTATGGTCCAACTGATCGGGCATGCATCTTGTCGTCAACCAAGTGATGGAGTTTCAAGACATACATAATTCCGACAGTTGATTTGTGGCTGAATTTCTCGCCCGTCTTACCGTCAAAAAGCTGGATTTTACCATCAGTTGGCATGCCTTCCTTGGCTAATCTTTCTTTGATTTCGGTAATAGTAATACCTTCGAAAACTGGGGTAGCGATTTTGTAACCGCCGGCCATTGCAGCCAAGCCCAAGTGAGTTTCCAAAATCTGTCCGACATTCATACGCGAAATAACGCCGAGCGGATTCAAAATTACATCAACTGGGCGACCATCTGGCATGAAAGGCATATCTTCTTGCGGCAAAATAATTGAAATAACACCTTTGTTACCGTGGCGTCCGGCAAGTTTATCACCGACTGAGATTTTGCGAAGTTGAGCAACTGAGACTTCAACCATCTGGTAAACACCGGTTGGCAATTCGTCGCCATTTTCCTTCGAAAAGACTTTGATATTGACAACTTTGCCGTACTCACCGTGAGGCAAGCGAAGTGAAGAATCACGAACATCTTTGGCTTTTTCGCCGAAGATTGCACGAAGCAGTTTTTCCTCTGACGAAAGCTCAGTTTCACCTTTTGGTGAGATTTTACCAACCAAGATGTCACCGGATTGAACTTCTGCGCCAACGCGAATAACACCGAGCTCATCAAGATTTGAGAGGGCTTCCTCGGAGACATTTGGGATATCCCGAGTCAGGAGCTCTGGTCCAAGTTTGGTATCACGAACCTCGATTGAATATTGCTCGATATGAACTGAGGACAAAATATGATCGCGAACCAAGCGGCTTGAAATAATGATAGCATCCTCGAAGTTACAACCACCCCATGACATAAATGACACGAGCAGATTCTGACCGAGCGCCAATTCGCCTTGATCCGTTGCAGAAGAGTCAGCAATGACATCATCAGCTTCAACTTCGTCGCCGACTTTGACGATCGGACGCTGATTGATGAGTGTTCCCTGATTGGAACGGGCAAATTTCTCAAGCCAATATTCGTCAACATCTCCAGCTTTTGTCTTGACACGAATTAATTTGGAAGAGACATGAGTAACTGTGCCGGAATTTCGAGCAACCGCAATCTGGCCAGAGTAATGAGCAGCCGAGCGCTCAACACCAGTTCCAACGATTGGGGAATCAGGCTTGATCAGTGGAACAGCCTGGCGTTGCATATTTGATCCCATCATAGCACGAGCACCATCGTCGTGCTCAACAAAAGGAATGAGAGAGGTTGCGATAGACACAATTTGGCGAGGAGAAACATCCATGTATTGAACATCGGCTACGGAAGCAATATCAGGGTGGCCAAATCGGCGAACGATACAACGATCGCCCTTGATGAAGCCTTTTTCGTCGATTTCAACTGAGGCTGGTGCAATAATAGCCTTTTCCTCTGTCCCGGCGTCAAGATATTTGGTGTCATTTGTAACTTTGGCTTTGCCATTTTCAATTTTGACGATTCGATATGGTGTTTCCATAAATCCATAATCATTGATTCGAGAATAGGTTGCCATATAGGAAACCAAACCGATGTTCGGACCTTCTGGAGACTCAATTGGGCAAATACGACCGTAGTGAGATTCGTGAACATCACGAACTTCGAAGCCGGCGCGTTCACGAGAGAGACCACCTGGACCGGTAGCAGAGAGAGTTCGTTTGTGCTCGAGTTCAGAGAGCGGATTGGTCTGATTCATAAACTGAGAAAGCTGCGAGGATGAGTAAAATTCCTGAAGAGCGGCAACGATTGGACGCGAATTTACAAGTGCAGAAGCGGTAATATCGGTTGGTTCCAATACACTCATACGATCCTTGATAATACGCTCGACGCGCAAAAGTCCAACTCTGACACGACTCTGAACCGATTCACCGACCGCTTTGATGCGGCGATTCTTGAGCGAGTCTGTATCATCAGCCATAGCTCCCGGAGTGTTGTTCAGGCGAATAATTTCCCGAATAATTTCAATAAAATCTTCCTTGCGGAAAACACGGTTTTCTGGAGTATTTTTGAGTGTCATGCCAAGGCGCTGGTTCAATTTGTATCGTCCGACTCGTCCCAAATCATAGCGTTTGGAATTGAAAAGCATCATTTCAATAAATGATTTGGCAGACTCGGCAGTGGCCAAGTCCCCTGGTCGGATGCGTTTGTAGGTTTCGACGAGGCCTTCTTCGTAATTGCTGGCCGGATCTTTGGCCAATGTTGCGTCGATATATTTAATCTCTTCGCCATCGTCAACTCCGCTAAAGAGAGATTTGATCTCTTCGTCAGTTGCAATTCCCAGAGCGCGCATGAATGTTGTGACTGGAATTCGGCGCTTGCGATCTACTTTGACTGTAATTACACCCTTGGCATTGCTCTCGATCTCAAGCCAAGCACCACGATTTGGAATAACTTTGGCCCCGAAGAAACTTCGGCCATTGATTTTCTCAGCTGTGAAAAGTACTCCATAGGAGCGAACAATTTGTGAAACGACACAGCGCTCGACTCCGTTGATGATGAAGGTTCCGCATCGAGTCATAATTGGAAAATCGCCAAGGAAAACTTCCCCTTCTTTGATTTCTTTGGTTTGTTTGTTCAGGAGGGAAACCTTGACGCGCAGAGGCGCTTTGTAGGTCAGGTTTTTCTCTCGAGCTGTCTTCTCATCGATTCTCGGTTTGTCGAGATAGTAATCGTCGAAGGAAAGCGAATAGAGCTCGTTTGTGAAATCATCAACCGGTGAAATTTCATCCAAAAGTTCTCTTAATCCCTCTTTGAAAAACCATTCGTAAGATTTGGTCTGTATCTCAACAAGGTTTGGCAACCGTTCGAAGATAGATTCTTTTCTTTGGGAAATTCGCTCAGCAGGTTTAGCTTTGGTAACCATTACACTCCTTATGTACTTATATATTTATAAACAATTGAAAATGATCTTAATTTTCGGTATTTACAGTATAAATGACTGATTTTGAAACAGATTTAGAAGGAAAATATCTATAATTCAATTTTCCCACAAAAAAGCACCCCGGGTGAGAAGGGGTTCGTATATTATGATAACCTTGTGAGAGCCTGGTCAATACTCAACTTTGGCACCACTCTAAAAATAATTCTATTGTTTAGATAATAGCACACAACAATCTGCCTGTCAACACAAGCCAGAATGGTTTAAGAACTTTGTATGAAATAATTATAGGAAATGGTTTGGAAGATGTCAATAGAGTGCACTGGCAGAGTACGTTGGTAACAACTTTTGTTGTTTTTCTAATGTAATCTCAAGATACTCAAAAGGTGTCAGGTAATCAAGAGTTTGGTGTGGTCTCTCAAAATTGTATTCGACC
>JAPLVL010000016.1:45853-49933 GCA_026397135.1 Candidatus Berkelbacteria bacterium | reverse complement strand
AAGCCTTGACAGAGTGGTTGGTCGAATACAATTTTGAGAGACCACACCAAACTCTTGATTACCTGACACCTTTTGAGTATCTTGAGATTACATTAGAAAAACAACAAAAGTTGTTACCAACGTACTCTGCCAGTGCAGTCTCTCGAAATTTGATTTATTAAATGATAAGATTGGTTTATGAACAACATCTTTCAATCCTCTGAGTGGGAGAAATTCAAACTCGAAACCGGCTACCAAAAAAGTTTTTGGGTCGAAGATGTTTTGATTTTGGAAAAGAAACTACCTCTCGGATACTCGATGCTTTATTCACCGATGGTTTCCAAATCACAAGTAAATCAGCTAACCAGTAAATCAGTAAGTCAATTTTCAGAAGAACTAAAAAAAATCGCGAATGAAGATAATTCGATCTTTTATCGTCTAGAGTTTGACTTTCAAGATCAAAAACTGATTCACTTATTTACTGATTTACCCCGTCTAATCCCAAAGTGGGGCAAGCCCATCCACTTCCGCAAGTCTTTCGAGGAAATGCAGCCCGAACACACTCTGCTACTAGATTTGACTCTTCCTGAAGACGAGTTACTAGCTCAGATGAAGCAAAAGGGTCGCTACAATGTCAGAGTCGCAGAGCGTAATGAAATTTCGATCGAGGAATCTCCAACAGAAGTCGAAAACTTCTACAAACTCTACGCCGAGACAGGCCAACGGCACAAAATTACATACAGAAATAAACGATATTTTGAAAATCTGGTTGAAATTTTGAAGGAGAAGGGATATGCTTCCGTTTATACCGCGTACGGGATGATCGAGGGCAAGAAAACACCCTTGGCCTCAGCAGTAATTGTTTATTCCGGCAAAAAGGCTATTTATATGTTCGGTGCCTCGAGCGATGAATACAAAAACCTGATGGCACCATACCTCTTGCATTGGCAAATCATCAAGGAATCCAAAGCAGCCGGATACAAATACTACGATTTCTTCGGGATTGCGCCAGACGACGACCCGAAGCATCCTTGGGCAGGTGTGACCAGATTCAAAAAGCAGTTTGGTGGAGTGCAGGAAGATACTCTGGGTAGTTTCGACTTAATCTTCAAACCGCTCCAGTATCAAGTATTCAAAATCGCGGAAAAAATAAGACGGTGAGAAACCTCCTACCAAAATACGAATACAACCAAAATACCAAATTACAAATTTTGATTCATAGTTAGCGATACAATATTATTCGTAGTTTAGTAATTTAGCCCAATTCGTAATTTCGTAGGAAACTTAGTTTGAAAGAATGATGAAAAAACTACTTTCTAAAATTTTATCTCAAAAGACGAAAAACAGCTTTCACAAACTGGAGGCTTCTTTTGCGACTTTCAAAAATGGTAATCCTAGTCAGAAAATCAAGGTTATCGGCATCACTGGGACAAAGGGAAAGACGACCGTAGCAAACTTAATTTCTGCTGTTTTGGATGCCAACGGAATCAAAAACGCCATGGAAACAACGATCTTGACCAAAATTGGAGATGAAATGATTCCCCACCACACCAAGGTTCGCTGGGTCACTACCCCTCCCGCCAATGTATTGCAAGGTTTTCTGAAGAAGGCCGTAAATGCAGGTTGCGAATATGCTGTTATCGAGGTAACTTCACAAGCAATCGATCAGAATCGGATACATGGCATCAAATTTGACACTGTTGTTTATACTAATTTGTCCCAAGATCACCTCGATTATCACAAGACCAAGGAAGCTTATCTTGAGGCTAAATTAAAATTATTTCGAGACAATCCTGACGCCAAATTTGTCATCAATGCAGACGATGCAAATTCGGCAAAATTTGTCGCCCTACCAGGAAGAGAGAAACTCCTCTACTCCGTCAAGAAGCCAGTCGAAAGAGGCGTAGTCGCACGCAAAATATTAACATCACCAAATTCCGCGACATTCACAGCTGCCCATGAAAATGGACAAAATATTATCAACCTGAAAATACCAGGAATATTCAATATCCAAAATGCGTTGGCTGCTTATTGCGTCGGACTCGCCCTCAATCTCGACCCCGAGAAGATCAAACAAGGACTCGAAAATGTCGAGCTTGTACCCGGACGAATGGAGGCAATCAAGGTTTCCAAAGATCAAGATTTTACCGTTATTGTCGATTACGCTCACAATCCCGACTCTCTGAAAAATGTTTATGAGACAGTCCGAGACGGAATGTCGAATACACAAGGTAGATTGATCGCCGTCTTGGGCGCAACAGGTCGCAGAGACAAGACGAAACGGCCCCTCATGGGAGCTTTGGCTGGTCATTTCGCTGACCTTGTAATTTTCACAAACGAGGACCCGTACGACGAAGATCCTATAACTATTATCGAGGAAGTTGCGGCCGGCATTTTTCGCGGTGGACACAAGAAGCACCAGTGGCGACTCAATCGCAATTATTGGAAGACACTAGATCGGGCAACTGCGATTCACCAAGCAATTACTGAAGCCAAGAAAAATGATGTCGTAATGATTACAGGCAAAGGTGCAGAGGAAGTTATGGCAATAGGACCTGTCGGTGAAGACAAATTTATCCCATTTTCCGATCGAAGTATCGCACGAAACGAGCTGGAAGCTCGCTTCCATAAATCCAAATAAACAAAGAGGACAAAATGACACAGGAACAAGAAGTTGAAGTCGAGGAAATTGAGGACAAAAATACTACAGTTGCTATAAACAACCCAGACCATCATATCGCCGAGATCAAAGAGGAAATTCGCGAAATCGCCGAGGATAATAGTGAACTAAAAAAGTAATTAGAATATAGTAATTGGTTACTAGTATTTATTTTTTCGAGGATTTGTTCTTAACCGTAAAAGTGGTTCTTATTAGGCCATTGATATATTTTGCTAACTCTTCAAGCTTCTCTCTTGCTGTTTCAAATTGCTCCTGATTCAATATTCCGAGATCAAATGAGCAGTAATAATCGCTTTTTAGCTCGCTCAGCGATCCGCGAGCAATTCGATAAAATTGCATACATTCTTGGAAATTATATCTGCCAAATCCTTCTGCAATATTTCCGGGAATATTTCGGGAACATTCGCGCATATGCTTTTTTAAATTATATTCTTCTGATTTTGGATAATCATCGGTCAATTTGTAAGTTAGCAAGAAGATTGCCCTGGCTTTTTGCCAGGCCAGTAAATCTTCCAGTTTCTCAATTTTCGGATTATCATATGCCACTATTTCAACACTAATTACCAATCACTCTATACTAATGAACTATTATAACGACCTAGTTTTAATACTAATTACTAATAACTACATACTGTTTAGTTCTTATTGCCAGCGTTGTGAAATTTTTTATGGATTTCCTTCAAATGTTGGTCTGTGACATGTGTATATATTTGCGTCGTTGTGATTGAGGAGTGACCGAGGAGGGATTGGACGCTTCTGATATCAGCACCTGCCATCAGAAGGTCAGTTGCAAAGGAATGGCGAAAAGTATGAGGCGAAACTTGTTTGGTCACACCAGCGATTCCGGCATATTTCTTGACAATTCGTTCAACCGAGCGCGGGGTCAGCCTCTGACCCTTTAGATTGCGGAAAAGTGGGTCGTCAATAATCTTGCCAGCTAAATTGTCTGGAGTTTGAAAGCCACGGTTTTTGATATACTGATCCAGCCAGTAGAGCGCCTCTTCCGAGAGAAAAACGACTCGAATTTTCTTGCCCTTACCCATAATCGAAATTTCTCCCCGCTCAAAATTGATATCCGGTGCATCAAGCCGGGTCAACTCAGAGACCCGAAGTCCAGTTGAGAACAAAACTTCCATAATAGTACGATCGCGCAATCCAGCCAGTTCAGAAGTATCTGGGGTTGATAATATTGTTTTCAGATCTCCTTCGGGCAAAAAATTAATCTCCCTCTCTCCCAGTTTTGCTACCGGTATTTGCTCTGGTGACAAGCTTTTGATATCACGCCAGGAGAGGAAGCGCAAAAAGGCCCGCAGAGCCAGCATATGGTAATTCTGAGTAATTAATTTGAGATCCTGCCCTTCTTGGTCCTTCCTTCTATTCACATAGAGTCGATATTTTCGAACCACCTCGGCTTCAATATC
>JAPLVL010000016.1:40726-45803 GCA_026397135.1 Candidatus Berkelbacteria bacterium | reverse complement strand
TCACTCGGCGATAAATTTTGATAGGATCGTTCCTTTTGCTTGTCGCTCTCTTCTCTCCCGAATTTCAAATCGTGCAGGAAATCGAAGAAACGACAAAGATAGCGGTCGTAGGCTTGTATTGTCAAACTTGCATGACCTCTCTCTAGTTCGCAGTGCTCCAAAAATTGTCGTTTCAATATTTCTAACGAAGCCATGATCCACTATTGCTTACTGCCTAATTCTTAATTCTTAATTCTCATTGCTTAATTCTTAGCTATTCCCATTTGCTTTCTTTGGCATGTGTAATCAAATATGCCATTATTCCCGAAGCAATTCCAAGGAATGCCCCGGCAATAACATCAGATGGATAATGAAGTCCCGCGCCAACGCGTCCGATAGCGACACATGTGGCCAACACGAAGAGTGCTGTACCTAATTTTTTGTGACCATAGAGAAAGACACTTGTCGCAATGGCAAAAGCGATATAAGTGTGGACGGAAGGAAATGAGACACTATAAACCCGAAGCCCTTGGGTGATCGGAGTCAATATCTCGCTACTATGAGAGATAAACGGTCTGGGTCGTTTCCAGAAAATCACAATCACAAAGTCAACGATGGCCGCAATCCCCATCGCCATGAAGGCGCAAATAAAGGCGTTGATTCTTTTTTGTAGAATTAAATAGATGAAGGAGAGGAAGAAGAAAACGATTCCGTACTTGGCAAAGAAAAGATAAGTTTCGTTGAGCCATGGCCGTCCTGAAATAGCACCATGAAGAATACGATAAATTTCGTAATCATCATATCTTATTTTGTTTAATATATTATTCATATTTTAATTCTACTTACTCCTGCCAAAAAATCAACCAATGGGCCAGGAGTCAGGATACGGGAGTAAATCAGTAAGTCAGTGAGCATGTGAATAAGTGAGCAAGTAAACCGGTGAGTAAGTTGATGATCTTTCAGAGAGAATGATAGATTGCTTCGCAAACACACTCTCAACGACTGTATGGATTGAATAATGTCATAACAGTACTAATAACCATATACCATATATTATTTAAGGCTGTTTGACCTGATAAACTGATTTACTGACTCACTGACTTACTGATTTACTGATTTACTTATTTACTGACTTACTGATTTACTGCCTGCTTATCTCCTTCCTTCCCTTGCCACTACCCGATTTTTCTTGCTAATATAATGATATGTCAAATATTTTTCATTCTCTAATTTTGGGAATAGTTCAGGGAGTTACCGAGTTCCTACCTATCTCATCCTCAGCTCACTTGAGACTGGTTCCCTTTCTTTTCAATTGGCCGACAGACAAACTAGCTTTTGATGTTTCGCTTCATTTCGGCACGGCGATCGCAATCCTAGCTTATTATTGGCGGGACTGGATTTCGCTATTTACAAAAGCATTCCACTGGAAAAGCAAGGAAGCAATCAGCAGTGAAACTGACCAGTTTCCCGACAACTTGCTCTGGCAGATTTTGATCGCTACCATTCCGGCCGGTATCGCAGGAGTATTACTTTCGAAAATTGAGGATAGATTTGGAATTCTCCTGATCGCAATCAATCTCGCTGTCTTCGGCATAATCATCGCCCTTGTTGATAAATATGCCAAGGAGTCCACCAAACCGACAAAATTAACATACAAACAGACTTTTCTAGTTGGTCTATCCCAATGTTTGGCTCTGATCCCTGGAGTTTCTAGGTCGGGTATCACAATCCTCTCCTCTCGATTTCTGGGACTTCCGAGAGAAACAGCCGCTCGATTCTCGTTTATGCTCGGTACTCCTGCCATGATCGGCGCCTTTCTCTTCGAATTGAGGCATATAAATAGCAGCGATTTAACCCTGGCATTCTTCCTTGCCGTAGCAGCCTCAGCCATTTCCGGCTTTTTCGCCATCCGTTTCCTTCTCAATTATCTAAAGAGAGGCAATCTCAATCTCTTTGCCTGGTACCGCCTCGCTTTCGCACTGGTAATTATATTAATTTATTTGATCAGAATATGACGACAGGATTAGACGCCGCCAAGGCTTACAAAGCCGAAAATTTATCTCCCAAAAAGAGAGATTTTTTGTTTCACCTCTTGAAATGGATTTTGATCTTGGCCATCACAATAGTAACTATCGAACTAATGACCAAGCCGTTTCGCGCCGCCTGGTCCAAGAACTACACCGCCGCCGGTGACCAATTGTTGATCCAGAAAAAGTATCTCTCCGCTTCACTCGAGTACGAAAAGGCGCTCTTCCTGAACAAGGACAATGCGACAAGCAAGAATCATCTAGCTTTGGCCCAAGCAGCACAAAAGAATGTGATGGCCTTGAAAGATTTTTTCCAAAATCAGAAGATATCGATCGAAACAACCTCAGTCACTGCCGCCAACCAGAAATTCACGGACGCGATAGCTGCAACCAAGGAGGCCAAAAGTTTGATAGAGAAAGAAGAATATCAAATGGCCATAGTCCCGGCTACCAATGCAACTGTGCTCGACCCGAAAAACAGAGATTGTTGGCTCTATCTCGGGATCGCCAATTTGCGGGTCGCACAAAATGTCGAATTAAGTCGTGAAAATGTGAACAAATACCTTGACAACGCCAAAACAGCATTTAATACCGCCAAAACACTTGATCCAAATTATCAACCAACCCAGGATTTCCTGAAAGAGCTGGCAGAGGCAAGCAGTAAGAAATAAATAGCATATGACTATTAGCACTGTAATGACATTATTCAACCCATACAGTCATTGCGAGTGTGTTTGCGAAGCAATCTATCATTCTCTCTGAAAGATCATCAGCTTACTCACCGGTTTACTTGCTCACTTATTAACTTATTCACTTATTCACATACTCACTGACTGACTTACTGACTTGTAAAAAATCTTTTGCTTTTTTCTGACAATAAAATTATAATGGAAATGTACATTTAGCCGGAGGGGTCAAATGAAGAAATTTTTGATATATGTTCTCTTTGCCTCTTTTGTCATTCCCTGGAGCTTCATTCCTGATGCAGCTAATGCCGCCGGTACAACTCACAAATTCTATGTCAAATTTGGTGGTAGCGCCAACAATATACTTCAGAACATTACAATGGCCGTAAATAATGGCAGTTCGTCAGACAAAGTTATTTTCGAATACCAAAGTTCTCCAGCCAGCGTCGTAAACGATTCGAGCTACAAATATTTGCAACTATCCAGCAAAGCCTATTTTAAATTTGACGCTGATGTTCAACTTGGAATGTATACCGACTACAGCGTCATTGATCCTAGCAAGATGAAATGCTACGGCTTCGTCCTCTGGAATAGCAAGACAAATACTGTGACTAGCCGTACATACGGTGCCGGAGCAAAAGCAATCGCACTCACATCCAGTGGCACTGATTCATTTGTGACAGACGAGTTGAATTCCCTTATCGCAGTTACTGTTCCTGGAAAGACTTTCAATTTAAACGCTACCCAAGGTGATGGTAGTGGAGGTGGTACTCCTGACCTCGGCCCGATTACGCCTGGAGTTAATGGTTTCGATACTGCAAAAGCAGTTTGGAACTGGAGTTACGATTCATCAGGCGGCCAATATGCCGGGAACTATGTAATGGATAATTATGTAAACTATGTTCAATCCGGAAGTATCACAAAATATCAATTCCATTACGTGTCCCTACCAAACACGTATTCACAAATTGATGGCTTAGCAACAGACAAGAAACGCGGTACGGGCGGACAGTATTGGATGAAACTCGGTTTTGTCCAAAAATATAATATTGACGGTAGTCAAACCCCCGTAACGATCAGCGCTATTGCTAAAAAATTTTATCTCTATGTTGGAGGTGATGTATCTCCCTTTCCTGCTCGTTACCCAATCAGAGAGGTTCACTTGAGTGATAATTGGCAGAAAACTATTCGTGGCCTGTACTTTTGGTCAGATTTAACTATAGCTAACGCGAATGATTACACTTATCCTGCTGTCATTACTTGCACAACAAACACGCCAACAGGAAATCACAAGATTGATGCCACCGCAATCGCTGAGGATATTGAGGGCCAGACAAATACATTTCTTAACGTTTGGAATTGGCTCAACATTGGATCTCCAACCTCAACAGCTGACGAACTTGGAGCTAAATGCATGCAAAATGTTGGAGGAATTTTTGATTCAAAGGCCACCACCACCTTTGATCCGTCTGGAAATAGTGTCGTCAATGAATATATCAAATTGGTAGGAAAAGATCTGGTTACAACCAAACCAATCGCCAAAGAGACATATCTGCCAGCAGCCGCTGTTGCAAAATGTTCAAAAGTGGGTGGGGCACCTGATTTTGATGCTTTTGTGAAGAATTTTCAAACATTCATGACTACCGTAATTACGAAATCCGGTGCGACTGGAGCAAATATGAATAATTTGACAGGAATGTTAAATGATCGCAAGGCCGATATTGTAAATAGTCCCGGCACTATCGACTATATTAATCAAAAATTCTACGGGCTTTATAGTTTTCACCCACCAGCAGGTGCTAGTGCTTATCCAAATGAACCGTTCACCTACACAAAACTTTCATTTATTGAACTACAAAATGAGATGGCCAAACTATTAGTTTTTGGCGTCGACGACGCGGAGTTCCGGGGAATCAATGTCTTGAAATTCATCACCGAAACAGTACCAAATACTATTGATAAAGTTACTGGCGGTAATGCCATTATCAAATTTGGAATCGGTGCTTTAGCAGCGCTTGGAGTAGTAGGGCTAACATGGACAGCGGTGAGCAGTTTAAATCCAATCGCGATTGTCGGAGACCTTGTTGTCGCAGGAATTTACGCGACAATGAAGGGAATAAACGCAAGCCACAAGCAGTATTATGACGCTACCCTAAAATCCGCATACGCTGTCTACCTCGGAGCAAAGCAATCTGCATTCCAAGGCTGTGTCATTGACCAGGGTGGTCTCGATGATGCTACTGCTCAAAAGACAGGCTTCACCAAATCGATATTACAAACTGAGTTAACAACACTCCAGGCAGCGTACACAACAATTGCCGGAGATTTGATCGGTGCTTCTGATGATTGGGCCAAGAACAATGGCGTCGATGCAAACGGTTGTCC
>JAPLVL010000016.1:0-40708 GCA_026397135.1 Candidatus Berkelbacteria bacterium | reverse complement strand
TTCTGTAATCTCTATGTCGTAGTCATGGTTGACATCATCAAGCCACTCCTCGTGATTGTTTTTGGGTGGCTTCGCTGGACAGTCGGTATATACGACAATAGCTCAACCTCGCTAGAAAAATACAATATCTTTATTGCCAGCAATAATGTCTTTTATTACAACAAAGCAATCTAATGTCAAAGAAATCACAAATTTACAATCTCAAACTTCTGAAGGCCACACTCGGTTCGCTTCTGTTTTTGTTTGTCGTCCTCAGCTTTGCTATCCCAACATCTGCTCACGCCATGGAGATGAAGAACTTAACCCTGCAGCTAAAGGAGGATAATGGCCTTCACACCGCCTGGAGCTATTTTCTGACTGCCGTCAACGGCTTTGGCATCCTGATCATCATTATGATAGCCTTCGCAGAAATCCTGCGGATAAATGTAAATACCTATGGCATCAAGAAGATGTTGCCATCACTGATTCTGGCCATCATCGCCGCCAACTTCAGTTATCTGATCGTCCAGGTCATGGTTGACGCCGCCAACATGTTGATCACCTTCGCCATTGGTGGAGGGAAGGCCCTCGATCAATTCCAACAGTTAACCGGAAAGATTCTAGAGAAACCTTGGGACATGAATGACCCTGAGCGATGGTTTAATCCTGGCGTCATTAACCCTATACTCGGACTTGCTTATCTGATTATTATTGTTGTTTTGACCTTCCTCTTCATTATCCGTGTCTTCATGATCTATTTCCTGATTGTGATCGCTCCTCTCGCCTTCATGATGATGGTACTTCCTCAGACCAAGAGTCTCTTCAATCAGTGGTTCTCCACGGCAGCCAAATGGATCTTTGCCCCAGTCATGTCATTTATTTTCCTACGACTTGGCGCCCTCTTCATCGTCATGTTTGATGACTCACTCATGGGTATAGTCTTCAAATTTACCATCGCTTGTGTCTGTGGATACATGGCTATAACTTCACCATTCAAGCTCGGCGGTGTCATGACGACTTGGGGCAATTTGGGCAAGAAAGCAGCTGTCGGAATACCAAAATTTGGATACAAGCAACTTGGTGGCGCTGGCAGCAGGTTGTCGCTAGCCGGGCAGAATCTTATGAAAAAAAATGTCGAGGGGTCTCTCGGACACCAATTCGGAAGATTTCTAAATGCTACTGGTGGTGTCGTCAATGTCCCCGGTCAATTTGAAGCCAGAAAGAAAAAGCGGGATGCCTTCAATGCAAGCTTGGGCAAGGCAGCCGTAAAGACTGGTACATACCAACGATTAAGTGGGCAGCCAGGTAGGATTGAAGGCGCTCAAGCTCGGCACGAAGATACATTAAAGTTCATGCAACCGGATGACGCTGCGAAAAGAATGGTTAAAGTCGAAGATACTTTACTTGGAGCTGCTTTAAGTCCCGGGATGGATCGGCGTGCAAGAAAACTTGAAGAACAGATGAGACAAATTCTTGGTGATAACTGGCAAACAACAGCTTCCAATTCAAAACAAAGAGCTGCTCTAAGACAAATTTTGGCTACTACTGGAACTTCGAACTTACTTCTCCAATACGGTGGGCTCGGAGGAAAAAATGGTGGACTTGCTGACGAAAGCGCTGCCGTATTAACCGAAGGTATAACTAAAAATTTCATTAATTTTTCACGAAATAACAGAACTCGACAAGATTTGGAAACGGAATATAACAGCCCGGGAAGCAACCGATATGTGTTTGATCCTGCTGCGCCTTCTCCTGCTCCTCCTACCGGTAGAAATTCTGGTGCTGGACCTGCTCCTGCTCCTCCTGTCGGGAATGGGCAGCCAGGACCACAAAACTTCGGAGCGAATCCTGGGGGCGGCAATACTAGACCGGCTACTTATACCGGCGCTTGGCAGGGCCCGAATTCCCCTGTTGCGCCAGTCGCACCACCAATTAACAATCCCTACCATTATACTGACAAAGAGAAGCAAGCAGCGAAGTTTATGTCCGGGATTGTCGGGGACAAAACCGCAGAGGAAATGGCCAGAGCCGCTTCCGGCGGGAAGAAATCTTTTGATGAATACACACGGGAACACAAGGGCGTGACGGAACACCTCGATGATGGCAGCAAGAAGCTCCTACACGAAGCCTTTGACACAATGAAGGAAGCAAGGTCCGGAAGAGTCAAGGACTCGCTTGGCGAGGAAATAAAAACATCTTCCGACTCTCTGCGCGGAATGCATACAGCTCAGCAAGTCTTCGAAAAAACGGGTGGAGCCAAGCCGATGACCGGTCAAGCTTTGACCGAGGCACAAAGTATATTAGGAAAGAAGGATCGGACAGCAGCCGACGACAGCAGGCTGAAGGAAATTGCGACCAAACACCTCGGCATGGATGATTTCGGCAAGGATGCCGGCAAGAAGAATGAGGACGAAGCTAGAATGACTACACTCGTTCAAGACGTCAAGGTTGGGATGAAAGAATTTCAGAAACGCGGTGGCGGTCCGGCCAAAGGCCAGGACCTGGGTGATTATTTGAAGGCCAAGGGTGATACAGAGACTCATGGTGAACTCGAAGCGGTCCGTGTCGCTGCCGAGAGACGAGCGACTTCCAGAACTATCACTGACAATGCGAATATTCCTCAAAATGCGATGACCGCAACTGTAAATCAGGCTACAAGTATGTCGCATCCAGCTGGCCAAGTTGCCGGTTTGGGATCAGAAGGGAATGTTGCCAGTATGATGCAGAACGCTCTAAATAATATGCCGGCCGGCTCCACAGGCCATGCCGAAAACATTTCAGCTCAATCACATAATAGTGGTTCTGGTTCTGCTGACAGTGGTGCTGAACACCTCGAGATGCCTATTCACGAACTGACGAGGACGGTTAACGAACTGGCTCGCAATATTGCCTCGCAGTCAGGCCAGACACACAAGGATTTCACTCCCCAAGAGGTCAGGGCTGGAATTGTCGCAACTGCTAGCTCCGTTGGCAAAGATGTCAATCGTGACTCACTCCAAAATGTCTGGAGTGATCCAAATTTCCAGAAGAGATTGGGAGATAATATCGCCAAAGCAATGGCAGCTCGCTCAGGCGAAATGCATTTCAAGGCCGATATGCCTGGTGAGATGAAGGTTGTCAACAATATAAACAACAACACGACTGTTTCTAATACCAATATCGGTGGCGGCTCAAGCCAGACTCATGTGGCGGGTAATTCGCCAATGAGCAGACCCTCGACTAATCCCAAGATGGCAGAGATGATTGGCAAACCGAAACCGCCCCCACCACCCCCATCTCGCGGAAGCTTCTAGCCACATATTTATATGAAAAACCGCTCCAATTCCTCGGGGCGGTTTTTCTGTTCTGAATCCTGACTAATTAATCCTGGCTTTTAGCTTTTTCAGACTCTTTCAGACTTTATAATCTTACTATTTTTGGATCCCAGCCTGCGCTGGGACGACTTCGTCGCTTTATAACTTGATAAACTTGTAACTACTAGCCGTTATTTGGCTAGCGGGCCAAAGGTTTCTTCTGAGATTGCTTTGATCAATGCACCAAATTCATTTGCAATGCTGCCAGAACCCTTTTCCTCGCCCTTGGCTGTGCTGCTAGGAGAGCTGAGGCCCGGCTCGTAGTTGCCGCCACCCCCGCCCAAAAAGTCCATATCAGACTCATCGAGATCAAAGAGACTTTTGTCTTTCTCGGCTGCCTTTGCCTGACCTTTGGTCGCAGTCTTGAATTTAGTTGAAAGTTCGCCATAGAAAGCCTGATAACTACCAAGAAGCGTCGCCATCTCTGGTGACTTGGCTCTGATAGAATCCATCGTCTCTGTTCCCGCCTTCATAGCGGCACTTAATTCTTTGATCTTGGTCTTGGCAATATGTGCGGCTGTCCCAGCATCAGCACCCTGTTCCTTCAGGTTTGTGATCAAGAAATTGGCCAAACCATCCTTGTCTGCCATATCTAGACTTTTGTCGACAAAATCGTCGAAACTGCCGTCCGATTTCATATAGAGGCCGGCATAGTCACCAATAATTTCGTTTGCAACTCGATAGCGGCGAACATTGCGGTATCCTTCGAGTCCACCCATCGATTTCTGCTGCGCGGGATTTAACTGGCCGAAATCAGAATCGACAAATTTCAGTCGATCAAGATAAAAACGGATGAAGGCAGGCTGAGTATCTTTGATCGCTTCGGCTTGGTCGAGAATTTCCCGTGTCATCTTCAGCATTTCAGATGAAAATTTAGGTTCTTTGCCGCTCATCTGCTCGTTTAGACTTTCCTTTGTCTCGCCCTTCAAAATATTGCCATCAACGACAGCATGACCCATCTCGTGACACATTAGATGCTCAAAATAGTTGGGGTCAAGTATCACCTCGGTACCGTCCGGCTGCTTGGCTTTCCCTGTCTTCATCGCTTCTTCGGTTAGGACAATCTGCCCCTTGTCGAAGAAGGCAACTCCATCACAACCATTGGCTGCTTTGGCGTGAGCCATTTCAGCAGCTGTCAGGATTTTCACTCCGTTTGGAATGAGTCTAGTAATATCTTCTGCGGTCAAGTGTCCGTTCAATACTGGCAGGCAGAGAGAACGAAGAATTTCTTTCTTTCGTCCGGCACTCAAATTATCAAGTTGAGAGAGAGCTTCACTATATTTCTTGTCTGTTAGGAGCAGTTGGAGTAGTTTGCCGCTTTCGGCTGCCGCCGCCGGGTCAAGCTCACCCTTTTCGATTAAATGTTTCTCAGCCAATTTGGCGATATCCTGATCAATTTGACCCTCAGCCGTCATGTCGAGGATTTCGGCAAAGACTTTCTCGTCTGCTTCCTTGGTTCGGCGCTTGCGACTTTCCTTGGACTTGGCTGCCGCTTCGGGACTGGCGGTATCAGCTTCTTCAGTTTTGCCTTTTCCTTCGCCTTCGGTCTCTGCGCCTTCTGTTTCTTCGACCTGTGGATCTACTGCTGCTTCGTCTGGCTTACCACTTGCTTCAACCATAATATCTCCTCTTCGTATTTATTATTAACTTCAGGACTTACGCGCCCACTCGTAGACCAAACTTTAGTTTGTTGGAGTAAAGTATAATTTGCGATCAATATTTGATCCCAGCAAGCTAAAGCTTGATCTCCGTGGTTTTGTAAATCCTATTACTTAATTAAAGTCTAGATTAAACAAGAAATCAATACATGACTGATAAATCCTGAACAGTCTTAAATAGTCCAAAGGAGCTAAAAAATGAAAGCTAAAAGCGAAAAAGCAATTTTGTCATCCTCGGGCAAACAACAATTTGGACCGGGGATCCAAACATTATTTTCTGAAATTATCTATTTTACTTTTTTGTTAATATTGGTTAAAATTTAAGTAGCCATTTTTGAAGAGGAGGGTTTTTTGAGATTTAAGGTCCCACAGAATATCGACATCAAAGACCGGATCATTGGCCCATTATCAATGGTTCAGTTCGTATACGCGGTAATCGGTTTTGGCGTGTGCTATTGGCTCTTCAACGCCGTCCCCAATCCCTACAACTATGCAGCGATGGCACCTGTCGCCCTTTTTGTCATTTGCCTCGACTTCGTCAAGATAAACGAACGCCCATTTCTCTCATTTTTCCTTTCGGCAATCGCCTTCATCGGTTCACCCAAACAGCGATCGTGGCAACAGGGCGGTGATTCCGATCTGCAAGTTGAAATTTACCACGCAGAGAAGGCCGCACCGACCTTCCAACACAAAGAAATTTCACGCGAAGAAATATTGGCCGCTGCCAGAGCGGTTGATTCGCCAAATCAGAAATTAATTACTCGGCAATAATATGGCATATTCCACACAACAATCTATCGAAATCGCCGGGATCAAGGATGGCGTTCTGATCGACAAAGACGGAAGCTATCGCTTGATTTTGATGGTGGCAGCGACAAATTTCGCCCTGAAAAGCGAAAATGAGCAAAACGCCATGATCTTCCAATATCAAAGTTTCCTAAACTCTCTCCATTTTCCGATTCAAATTTTGATCCGCTCCAAGAGGCTGGATCTGACTCCGTATCTCGAGAGAATCAAGGGTATCGCCGAAAAACAGCAAAACGAATTGATCAAGCTCCAATCTCTTGATTATGTTGAATTTGTAAGCAAGCTGATCAATATTGCCAACATTATGAAGAAGACTTTTTATGTCTGTGTTTCATATTCCACGATGACTGCACCCAAGCAGGTCAATGTTGTCGACAAATTATTTGGGACCAAGGCCCATGTCTTCGACCAAATCAAGATTTCTGATCAGGAGTTCGAAGGCGCCACCGAAAAACTTTTTGAATACGCCAATGTCGTCGCTTCGGGGCTTGGCTCTCTCGGTTTGCGCTGTTCCCAGCTCTCGACCGAAGAAGCAATCGAACTTTTCTACGAGATTTACAATCCGGGCGAATCATCCAAGGAGCGGCTGGCCAATGCCAGTGAATTAGCTGCTCCGATTATTGCCAGCGGCGGCGCAAACGCTCAGAGCGAAAATGTTGATGTTTCTGAACGCAGAATGGTTGACAATACCGAACAGATTATGGAAAAGCAACGCCAAGATATCGAGGCACGACTTCAAGATTCTCCGAACAAACCTGGTGCAACCCCAGGACCGACGGCAGCCTATTTGCCAGCCGTCAATGGTCAAGCCGCAATTCCAAGCAACGCAGAGCTTCAGCAAAAAGACCCAGCCAAATTGGCAGTCGATCAGGCGAGTATCGGCGGTGGTAGTACCGCATACGGCCAAGATGCTTCTGTCTCGACCCCGGGAATTGGTCTCGATACCAGCCAGGCAGGGGCTGCTGCAGGAGAGCCAGCAAATCCAACTGCCGGCACAAATTCAACACCACCAGCTGCAACTAACACTTCAATATAATGGATAATCAAACCAATCAAAATTTAGCTCCTACTGCAGCTCCAGCAGCTGCCCCAGTCGCGCAGGGCGCCCCAGCTCCCGCCACAACACCTCCAGCGGCTGCACCTGCACCGACTCCAGCTACGCCAAGCGTTCAAGCGCAGTTTTGGCAAACGGGAAACAACCCTGCCCCAGTAGCGTCAGCTGTACAAAATCAGACTGCACCTGTGTCTGCTAATCCATCTCCAGCTGAGCCTGCGCCAACCACTCCGCCAGCAGTAGAAACAGCCAACCCTAGAGAAATTGCCACCAAGAATATCAAGGCTAGAGAAGTAGGCAGTAGTGCCCTTGGCAATATTAATAATTTGCTTCACACTCAGAAATCAACTGAGCAAATTCAACATGATAGTTTCCAGCATGGTGTTACCTCGATCCGCGATATAATAGCGCCCGCTTCCTTCTCTGTCACACCAAATTATATTCAGCTTGGCAATTATTTCGCCAAGACACTCTTCGTTTTTACATATCCTCGCTACATCGAGACGAACTGGCTTTCCCCCATCATCAATTACGACATCACGATGGATTTGGCCATGTATATTCATCCACTGGAATCAAAGGATGTTATGAGCGAGCTGCGAAATCAGGTTGGAAAAATCGAGTCAACACTCTCGATTGACGCAGAGAAAAACAAGCCCAGAGATCCAGAACTCGAGACTGCTCTGGGTGATGTCGAAGCTTTGCGCGATGTTTTGCAACGCGGTGAAGTCAGACTTTTCCAATTTGGTCTCTATGTCACTCTCTACGCCAACTCTCCAGAGGAGCTTCGTACTGTTACGGATCAGCTCGAGTCAACTCTTGGCGGACTGTTGATTTTCACCAAGGAATCTCTCTTCCAGATGGAACAAGGATTCGCCACTACTTTGCCACTAATGTCAGACAAAATTAATGTACTGCGCAATCTTGACACCGGTTCGCTCTCCTCGACATTTCCTTTCACTTCAAGCGAGCTCACTCAGGATGATGGCATTCTCTACGGCGTCAACAGACACAACAATTCCCTGATTATCTTCGACCGTTTCAATTTGGAAAACGCCAATTCGATTGTCTTGGCCAAGTCTGGCTCGGGTAAATCTTACTTCGTCAAGCTGGAGGCTCTCCGATATCTGATGCTTGGCACCGACGTAATTGTAATTGATCCAGAAAACGAGTACAAAACTCTGTGCGATTCTGTCGGCGGCAGCTACCTCGAAATCTCTCTAAATTCAGACAAACGAATAAATCCATTTGAGCTTCCGATCAGTCCTGACGAATCTGGCGAAGATGTCTTGCGCTCAAATATTGCTTCACTTCATGGTCTGATCAATCTGATGGTCAATGGTCTCTCTCCCGAGGAAGACGCCATAGTGGACAAAGCCCTTTATGAGGCATACGCTCTGAAAGATATTACGACCGATCCAGAAAGTCAGAAAAACGAGCCACCACTTCTTCAGGATTTCTACAATGTTCTCTCCAATGTTCAGGGTACCGATTCGCTCAAAGCCAGACTTTCGAAATTTACCGAGGGCACCTTTGCCAACCTTTACAATCAGCACACCAATTTCGAGTTGAAACCTGGCTTCGTCGTCTTCTCTGTTCGCGACCTGGAAGACCAGCTTCGGCCAATCGCTATCTATACCGTCCTCGATTATATTTGGACTCGCGTCCGCATGGAGATGAAGCGCCGAATTATGATCGTGGATGAGGCGTGGTGGATGATGCAATACGAAGACTCGGCAAAATTCCTTCACGGCCTGGCCAAACGCGCCCGCAAATATTATCTCGGGCTCACTATTATCAGTCAGGATGTCGAGGATTTCTTGGCTAGTCGCTACGGAAAAGCCGTTGTCGCCAACGCTTCGATGCAGATTTTGATGAAGCAGTCGACTGCCTCAATCAACCTGGTTAGTGATGTCTTCAATCTAACCGAGGGCGAAAAATTCCTCTTGCTCGAATCAGATGTTGGCGAAGGCCTCTTCTTTGCTGGTCTCAATCATGTCGCTTTCAAAGGAGTTGCCTCTTTTACAGAAGATCAGATTATCACAACCAATCCAAAGCAATTATTGGAACAGGGGTAAATAATGGCTTTTTCGCCGATTAATATGGAAATCAAGAAACTGGCGCTCTCGCTCTACGCCACTATTTTTGTGATCGTATTAGCTCTAGTTGCCGTCTTCTGGTTTTATACCCGCAGCTTCACCACCTTCAAAGTTCTACCCGAGGAAGCTTCTGTCACAATTGACAACAAATCATATCCTCCTTCCGCAGCTGGCGTCGTCAAGGCAGTCCTGGATCCGGGAATGCATGAGGTCAAAGTCGAAGCAAGTGGCTATATTGGCAAGGTTTCAGAGATCAATTTCACCCGCGGAAATATGAAAAGCTTCAACATCTCTCTGGCAGTGCAGCCAGAGCCGGTCACAGTCGCTAGTGGCGGACGATTTCTAGCCAAGGATAATAATTTCAACACTGGATATTATCTTGGAGATGGTGGCACCAGTTTGTACAAATTTGAAGTGACAGCGAACGACAAGACGGGAGAACTGGAAATCTCGAACAATGTTCAGATTTCTGGCGACAATTTGTTCGGGATTCAGGAAATTGTCTGGTCTTCAACCAAGGAGTTAGCCCTCTTTCGCAAGAAAAATAATTCCTTCTCTCTCTTTGATTTCAAAAAATATGACTTCGTTCACCAGACCGAAACTCTCTATGGCCAAACAATCGGCAGCCTTGCTTGGGCACCGGACAACTCTGAGATTGCCTACTATTATATGCCATCAAATGGGAACAGACAGTTAATCTTGGCAAATTTGACCAACACGGAGACAGCAATCGGTACAGACATGAAGGCAATCGGCCTAGAAAACCCGATTCTTCACTGGTCACCAGATTCACAAACAATCCTAGTGATTCCACAAAGTAGTGACACCACCAAGAACAAGGTTTGTCTCTTCAATATCTCTTCTCGATCGACAATTGAATTGACAGAGGACGGCAATCAAACCGATGCTATCTTCTCGCCAGACGGTAACAAAATTCTCTATTCTACAATCCAGAAGGATTCAAACAGCTCAATCCAGACAGTTCTCTCCGTCATGGACAAAGACGGGAGCAACAAGCATGCCCTAAATTTGCGAGCAGATCTGAAAAAGGTGGCCTGGAGCAAGGATTCCAAGACAATTGTAGCCGCCGGTGTGGATAATAATTCAAGTGACCCGACAATTTTCTGGTATAATACAGACACAGATCAGCAAACCGGACCAATCATTAGAAATATTGGCAATTTTACGGTCAAAAAGCTATTTCTAACAGATGACGAAAAGGCTATAATTTACGAAACAGACGAGGGTATCTACGCTCTCAAAATCAGCGGATAATGAAGCGAGGGTAAATGGCTGGAGGAGATGAAGCAAGTAACATAGCGGCTGGAATCGGCCTGCCTGCATTGGGCGGCGCTTTTGGTTTGGCTGTCATCGGGGTAGGAATAATAATTCCTCTTGCTCTTTTCAGTATTATTAAGCTTCGCGAGCCAGTCAAAGAGACAAGCACGACAGCTGGCCAAACTACTTGCAGCACTTGGGGCAATGCACCGGCCGGATTCCAAACAGCCATCACTACTTCCGCCAACAAAGTTGGCATTCAGCCAGCTCTCCTGGGGGCTATTTTCCTGGATGAGCATGGAAACAACTGGGCCAGACCAAATGCTGACGGGACCTGGGCCAGAGGCGGTAGAGCGGTTGGTCCATATCAAATTGAGGATTTTGACAATAAGTGGAAAACTGTAACCGAAGATGGGTATTCTTCAAAAGTATATTGCGCCCCTAGTACAACCGCTCCAGCTGGAAAAACCTGTGTCAATGTAGAGAGTATTGAAGATTCCTCCTTGGCTGCCGCTGACTTCATTAAGCATATTTTGACTGGAGCAAAACTACCGCCAACAACCGCAGATAAGAATGAAGTTCGCTGCACCGGAGCTGGCTATAATGCCGGTCCAGCAAAATGCACGACTTGGAAGAATGCAGGGTATCCAGAAGATAGTCAGCCACATACCACCGACGAATATCATAATCGTACTTGGGTCAATTTTCAGAAATTATTTGTCGGCTGTCAGAGTAGCGCAGCACAGGCAGGCACTGCCCCAGACAGTGGTAATGTTTGCGGAGTTACGGCTGTCGATAAGTCAAAAATAACAATTGCTGGAAGTCCAGACGCTCGTCTAATGCCGCCGGCTGCCAAAAATTTTAATGAGTTAGCAGACGAATACGCCAAAGATACCGGAAACAAGCTAGTTATTTCAAGCATGTACAGAACTCACCACAAACAAATTTGTTTGTGCATGACTAACGATACCGCAGAACAGGCCGCTTGTATGGCACGAGACGAGAGCAGTATTACATCGACTGATTATCTAAAAGCAAATGGAAAGTGCAAAAATACGAATGCAAACCCGCCGGGAGCAAGTATGCACGAAGCCGGTCTTGCCTTCGATATTAATATCAAAAGCTTTACTGAAGCTCAGTGGAATGTTCTGAAAACTATCGCTCCAAATTTCAATTTCAACATTTCCAAGACTTCAAAGGGTGTATTCAAAAACGCTGAGGCCTGGCACTTCGACTATATCGGTTTAGAAAATCAATATTGGTATGGTGCACCAAAGATATCTAACGCAATTACGAGCGCCAACAAAACATGCAATTAAGGTAAATTCTAGTTCAACAATAATAATTTTCTGGAGGGACACGTGCCCAATATTCCAACTCCACCATCAGGAGGCAGCAACAAGCCGTCGCTCGATGGCCTAAAATCGAAGATTTCTGTATCCCGCGAAACTGCCAATCAAAATCTGATCAAGACGCCGTCACAAGAAGACGATGCTACACAGCAATCAAGACTGTCCAGGATAAAACCACAACCAGGCTTGGGGCAGCGTCTTTTGAATTTCGTGACCGGCAAGAAGGCAGAGGAGGAGCCGGACGAGGACGAAACGCCAGAAGACGAAACCGATGAAGATGAGGACGAGGAAGCTCCCTTTGGTCAAGATCTCGATACCTATTCACCACCAGATAGACGCGCCAGCACTCCAGATTGGGCAAATCCGGAACGGTTCGCCAAAGAGGCAGAGAAGAAGGAAGACAATGAAAAATTTGGGACTCCAGTTGAGGCAAGTGGTGCCAAACCAAAGGAAGCCCCGACCAATGCTCTACCAGAGGAGGCAGTTCCAGGCGGCAAAAGTATCGCGACGAGTCCAAATGCAAATCTACAAACAGTTCATGATTCAGCAACTGGCGACCAAGAAGGACGGCTTCAGGCTGTTGCCGATAGCCGAACCGGTAAGGAACTAAAAAACTTTAGAGACGCAAATCAGGACCAAGACAAGAAGTCGGAGGTTCGACAGAGGGCTCAGGCAACTGCCACCCAAGCCGCTGACAAGGCCAAAAAGGAGGTTGAGAGAAAAGTCTGGCAAAAGATTTGGGCATGGGTTGCAGCCAACGCCTGGTGGATAATTTTGATTATACTTGGCATTGTTATTCTCTGGGTTGGTATTTCCTGGGTCATGGGAGCAATGAAAAGTTCCGGCGGATCACCTGTCCAGGCAACGAAGTCTGTGGCTGACAGAGATTGGCTCTCCAAATTTATGCTTTATGCTGGCGACAAGGATACGAAAAAGGCGCTGGACAAGCAATTCGTAGACGACATAAGCACTGCTCTTGTCGGTTTGCAGGGTGATCCGAAGGTTGATGCTGACACCAAGACCAAGGCGAAACAAATCGAAACGGATTTAAAGGAATATTCTAACCCTAGTATTACCGCCCCGCGCAAAGAAGCACTCGGCAAAGAAATCATCCAGTTGATTACCGATATCACAAATAAATTTTCTGGTTGCAAGACTATTATTAATGATTCGTTTTTCCTCTTCAATCAGACAGACAAAGATAGTTTCAATAGCACTGGCAAACTTGCAAACGGGGCATATATTAACCCATTAACCTGCCTTATGCTGCAAAAAATCAAAGACAATTCTACTACCTGGGGAATCACTGCCAAACAAATTACAGTTTTATTTCAAGGCGACCATTCAACCCTTACAACCAGTGGCAATCTGTCTCAACATATGACAGGGGATGCCATGGATCTAAATACTGTTAGCGGTGCTAATGAAACGACTTTTTCCAAGAATTTGGCTGATTGGATCCATTCAAGTGAATCCACTTTGAAACCGTTGGGATTAGTTCCATACCAAGCCTTCTTTGGCGAATATGTTCAGGGCAATTATAATCAGTGCCAAAAGGTTGGAACGGCTGCTGATTTTGATAAGCACAACCATATTCACATCGGCTTCAAAGATAAATGCAAAAATTAATTAATATACAAATATGATACAAACTTATTCAAGAAAGTTTTTCTTCTGGCTAGTTATTACTATGATGGTGGTTGGTCAGCTAGTGCAATTTATTCCAGAAACAGCCAAAGCAGACAGCACGGATTATGTGCCGGAAAATTCAGCATTTGATGCAAGCAACCCTGAATATGCAAACTCAGATACTCAAGTGTATGACGATAATACTATTCCCATTCCGGACGCTGATAACGAGACTGGCATCTACCATAATGCTCCGACTGCTGCAGTTGAAGGACTTCAGCAAGTTTTAGATGCACACAATGCATCTGCAACCGGTGCCATTACTTTCGACGATCTCTTTGGTACTGATACAAGTGGTAGTGGCGCCAAGATTATAGTCTCAAACAAGGATCGCAAGGCAATTAGAGCGACTCAATGCCTTTCTCAAATTCTGCCAGACTACGCCAACGATCCTGCCGCGCTTTACAATGATTTGCCAACCAGTGACCAAGCCACAATCACAGCCGCAGTCGATGCCGAGAAATCCAAAACAACTGCATTGTACAAAACGCCGGCAGACTATCTCTTTTATCTTGACGAGGGCGTAAGTAGCGAAAGCTTCGACGACAAACAAGCCAATCTGGCCAAATATGGAGATTATCTGCGTAGTGCCAAATCAAACAAGTTCAATGACGAACAGATGAAAAAGATCTGGGAAGCTGAGAGCAACAATATCTTAAATGGTGGGGATACTTCAGTCGATGTCAGCACTCTCTCCTGTGTCACTGGACTTGATGCCGACGAAATTGACGGCATGCTTCAGACCGATGATGGTCGGAGCGATCTCTCGGACTTGATTTACAATGCTATTACCAAAAACACAATTGACATCAGAGTTCTCAAAACCTTGGTTTATTTGGTCACACCCAAGAGTGAAGGTGGTGCCGGCCACTGGCGTGTCAAAGTCCGCCGGATTCTGCAAAGCGATCCCAAATCAAACGAGTCTGATTCTGCAATAGAGACCCTAAGTAGCGCCGAAAACCAAACAACCGGCTGTGCCGATGATATGACAGCGGCGGATTGTGGACGGTCTCAGACAGAAGCGCAAACAAGTACCACCTCTAGTGCAGATGCCATTGTTCAAGACCAAGACAACAAAGAATACGAAGCTTGGCTTCAGGATTTGGAAAAGACCGAGGACACTACCTTGGCTAATCGCAATTATTCAGCCCATTTCTCTGGCCAAGCGGTTGATATCTCCGAGCTTGACGATATTCGCTGCACTCTTGTCGTGACAACTTCTGGAATCGGTGGTAGCACGACCAGGACAAAACAGCCAGCCAAACCGACCAAATTGGCCTGGCAGACAACTGACGGCTGGAATAAGTCAGGTGGAGCGAACGAGATCAATGACATGCTGGGTTTGGTGCGACAAACAGCTTCGGCAAATGTTTCAAACCTTCTATCTACTCTCTCTGATGGCAACACCAGCATTGACCAGAGCAACCTCACAAACAACAATCTTGATGATATGATCGGCACCTTGGGCCAATCGCTCGTGAGCCAAGTTTTGGGGTCTCCCACTAGTAATCTTGATGGCACAAATGTTCGCTCGACTCTGACCAATTTGGGCGGTGACTATTTCGCTGACTATCTCGGTATCCCAACCGACACATTTTCTGGTCAAAATGTTCAGAGCCTCGATGATATTAATTATCTGATCGGCCGGAGAATAACTGAGGCAAAACTCGGTCTGCCAACTGGCGCGCTTGACGATGAACTCGTAAATAGTGATGGCACCGTCACTCATAGCTTGGATGGAGTATTGGAAAATACCGGTCGAGCCAAAGTTGAATCAGAGATGGGATTGCAAAGCGGCGACCTTTTGAATGCAAACAAATACGGCTCGTTCACTGACACAGTCGGAGTGAAGGTAATTGAAGACGAACTAAATTTACCGAAAGATAGCTGGTCAATATCGCCAAAAAATTTCACGCAGCTCGAACAGGGCGACCTTCAGACTAGACTAAATCTCTTCATGACTGACCCTGATAGTATTGACTCAACTCTGCACTTGCCAAGTGGCACAACTTCAAGTTTTGTCAATGGAAGTCTGGATTCAACAAGCTACGCAATTCAGGTCGGAACTAAGCGACTGGAGAACACATCGGCTGGACTAAAATATTTCGATATGAACAACTCTGGCTACAATCTACCAAACGGAGTTTGGGAACAGGCTATATCTGGCAATACAACTGCTTACAAAACAATCGGCCAATATGAAATTTCCAAAACTTTGACCGGAAATGGCAATTTCATCGATGTGCCAGACGCCAATATTCCGGCAAATACTGCCTCCTATGAACTATATCCTGACGGCGTCAGCACTAGCGATACCAGCAGTAGTTTCGAACCGAGCAAGTTCGGACAGGAACTAATCAAAGATTGGCTCTCTAACAACACAAGCAGCAGCTACGACTCTGGCTGCAATCAGAGTGATCCACTCCTCTCGAGTCTGGACACGATCAATCCTTCGGTTTCTCCGAGTGGTTTCATGATTGATGCTGAGCGCAACAATCTCTGCCCTCTCAAGAGTGGCGGTGTGAATTACCGAGTCAAGTACACACTGAAGGATGGTACCACCGGCGTCTCCCCTTCTTATACCGGCAGTCTCAGAGTGCCAACATCCGGCCTGACCAATCTGGGCCTCAGCAGTCTCGATCTTCAACTTATTTTCGGCTACAAAGATGTCGCCAACCGCAGCGTATTCGAGACGATCGGCAGCAAGGTTCTCTACCACGGTATGGCCGACAAGGTGCTAGACGCAGAGAGCAAACAGAGAGTTGCTCTCTCGGAGGAGTTGATCGGCGCCAATTCCAACAGTAGCTCTTCCGACTTTTATCTCTCGAGATCAGATAGATTGGGAACATTAGCCAACCAACTTCAGACAGATTGGAATGTGATCAAAGGCGACACTCTTCCTGTCAACATTGACACCGAAACTGCCGCAATTCTGACTGCCACCACAAATCCTTATAGCTCAAGTGACTCTGCTTTGACAAAAATCAAGAAGATCATGAACTTGACCCGCAATATTGCAAACGACGCTTCCGCTGCAAACGAAAAGCTCGAAACTATTCGCCAGTATTATCTTCTGAAATTCGGCCAGGGTGATTCGCATTTGGGAACTGTTAATCTAATTTCAACTGATCTTTCAGAGATCTCGAGAACTATCAGCGAAATCTCTTCAGGAAAAGCAATTCCAACTGCCGATGTTTTAACACAAAGCAATGTAACTGCCGGAGCAACTGTCGCCGCCGGCACAAACGGACAACAAACAGAGAGCACACTGACCAGTAGTAGCACCTTCGGACAAATGCTTTTCTCTCTCGTTTCCGGCCAAAATACTCCTGAAAATTTATTCCTGACTTTCGGTGCACAGAGTGCTGAGGGCAAACTCAATCTCCCACCAAATTCACTTCTCTATCTTGTCAATAATTACGAGGACTATGGCCTGACCGGCCAAGATTCACTCCTAGCTGCGATTGGCCAAGCCAAAATCGAAAATCAATTCTCTTTACCTTACGGCTATTTCCAGGGACAAAAATCGATTGACGAATTAAACTTCTCTGATCCCAAGACTCTAAAACAATGGTTACCGACAAGTAATCCCAAATACAGTTGGCTAGCCAGCTATTCCGACGATCAAATGACCTCTTTCGTAAATGACAACTTGAGCCACCCAGAGAACGGCAATTACGACCTGATTGCTCAAATGCAAACCGATGCCAAGGATAATTATTACGCTGATTATTTCGAAAATAACGGCTTGGATCAGAAATCCGGAATAAACTCACTTCAAAATGTTTATGACAATGTGAAGAGCAACAATCTAACGGACGGTATTCGTTCTCCTGAGGCTGATTTGATGTTACGAATGGGGTTAAGCGTCTCTAGCACATCTGATTTAGCTTCAAACACTTCTGCCCTGAAATTGGCGACTCAGGACGACTATAATTTAGGTTTGAAATCAGGAACAATCGCCGCTTTCCTGACAGGGAAGACAATTTCGTCCGCCGAAATCAGCAACGATGATGCTCATGCTATCGAAGCTTCTGATCTCAAGATTGATAGCGGCATCTTGGAGAAATTCGTAATGATGCTAAACGGCAAACTCCCCATCGCTCTGACCAAAACTAACGAAACAGACCCGCTCAAACTTTTGCCAGAATACATTTACGCCAACCCATATGCTCAACCAGTCGGCGGAACCAACCATGACTGTAAATCACCTTTTCAGCCCGACAGCAGTGGATTCGCTGTTAATAACGGTGAAATTGTAAATAATTCATACTGTATTTACGACCTCAACGGCCGTCATTGCTTCAAAAGCCGCGAGGAAGCTTTGCGGTATAGTGATGCCCATGCGAGCGTCGCAATCAGCGGCAAACAGGTTGATGGGAAGACAGTTGATGATGTTCTGGGAGTAATCGCCATGAGACTGGCTGATACATACAACAGCACAAGTCCAGCCGCCGCACTAAGTTTTGACGATCTCTACCGAGGTTTGATCGATTTCGCCAAAGATAATACGAAGACTTCAATTTTCAACACTGCTAGCTTGAGTGCAATTGCAGCCAGCTACAGCGGCGTTGCTGACGATAATCACCGCGAAGCAACATTGGCCAACAAAGCACTTTCTCGGATTGCCGCCAAGACGCACAACACTTCAGATTCTCTCTCCGGAGTATTCATGCGAGAAACTGGCGGTGCCAATCTCTACAGCTTTGCCAAAATGGTCGGTGAGAAAGAAACCAGAAGCACCGTAAATACACATATTTTTGACGACTTAAACATTGATATGAGTACAACTGCCTTTGATGGTGGTGACCTCTACAAAGTTTTGACCGGAGACACAAGCTCACTTGACCAGATCGCAACTGGATTTCTAGACAATACTATGAACCTGCAATCAGGCGACAGCCAGGAGCTTTTGTCCGCTTCGGGAGATGCCTCGACGAGCTGCGCTCTGGATAACAGCGCCGGAACATTGTTGGCCGGATTGACCGGTATGAACAGTATTTCGACCGACAGTTTCAACAGCACATTCCCTACAACTCTGGGTCAGGACAAGATCGAACAGACCCTGGGTTTGCCCGAAGACAGCTTCAAAAGCGGTAGTTTGCAAACAGTTGCTTCCAAAATCGGCTATCTTGATTTCACCAGCCTTTTCGACGTCCCAGTTCTAAACAGCATTCCTGACGATCTGATGAAGAAAATCTTGGGCATCAAGGCAGATCGTTATCTTTCCGATCCGACAGAAACGAAGATTAATGTATTGCAGAGTTTCCTTGCCGGATCTTCGTATTTGCCTAGCAGCGTTATGTCTGCAGCCAAGGAATTGAATACTTATTTGAGTGGCAACTTAAATACTGTCTTGGGTTCGATGGGAGGCGGAGTTTCTGGATTGAATAATCTCGCTCCAACGACCGGACTAGCTGACTGGGATTACAGTGTCCAATCCTTCGGCGATCTCTTGAGCTCAGCAGATACAATGCTTGGTCTCAACAGTTCAAATCTGCTCAATGTTTTCCAGAATCCTGGCAATATTTCCAACCTTATTTCTCAGGTTAGTGATCACGCCCTCTCGAGCCTAACTAGTACTTGGACCAGTATTGATACCGGCACACCAGGCAAGTCAGGTAATATTGGTATGCTTTTCGGCATCAGTGATGACAACGCTCTGAAATTGCTTGAACCACTTCAAAATATTTTCGTCTGTTCAAAACCAAGTATCTCTCTTCCTTTTCTGGGACGATCAGGCGGCTGTGATGATCCTCAGTACAAGAATTGGGGAGATTTGGGCAGCCAGCTACCAAATCTTGTCAATCTTCAGCTCGACACTTTGGCAGGGACTACTGCCGGTACCTTTAGCCAGGTTATCAGCAACCCAACTGACCCTTTTGCTTCACTTCTTTCTTCCGGTACCAGAATGCTCGACAATATGCTCTTCCCCATGCCTGCCGCAGACGGTCAGCCAGATCGGAGCGATACAATCGCTTCCTTCACTCAAATGTTCAAAGTTGTTGACAGCTCTCTGCGCAGTAGCGCTGAAAGCGCCGCCCACAACAACAGCAGTCAAGTTGGTCAAATTCAATCGCAGATAGAAAGTGCTCTTGGCAGTGGAAATCATAGTCTATTCGCTCAGCTCTCAAATTCTCTCACTTCGATTTCCTCGAAAGAAATCAGCGATATGCTTGGTGCAAGAAATGAACAAATTTCATCACAGAGAGAGCCGGGCTGTTCTGGTCTTGGGGGAATTGTTGGCAGACGTTGCCCTTCCGATAGTCCTGATCTCTGGAGCAATGGAATCAGTACTGCTATTAGTGACATTTTTGGCTATGTTCGAGATGAGCATGTTTCCGTACCGCTACTTTCAGGTGGAAGTGGTGGCGGAGTCGGCATTGCAAGCACGGGACTTGGTCGCCTCTTCAGACAAGATATTTCCTATTCTCCACTGACTGATGCTACCTCCTCAAATCTTTTCCAACATGACCTTCATGCTCTTTTCAGTGGTCAAGTTGACTTCATCGGCAGTATTACCCAGGCAATGTCAGTCAACAGTACCATGATCGATATGTCTGACCCGCGCCACACTAGCTGCGATTACGAAAGCACACAAAATAATCCCTCTCAATGTCAAATCAATGTACCTGGCGATATGATGACTAGCTACAGCACAATTCACGGCAGTCTATTTGGTAATCCTATTGCCAATATGGCAGCCAACATTGCTTCGACATTTAACTTCGCTACCAACAACGGATTGATTGGACCGACCAATCCTGACACTGTCAGCACCTTCGATCAGTTTACAAATCAGATTAGCAACTTCTACGGTTCAAACCAGGTTACGGATGCAATCAATAGGATCAACGACCAGTTTAGCTTCCCTACCGGCACCAATTTTGACCCGTCTTCATATGTTCAAAACTTGACCAGCCAATTCAATACTAATCTCGCTTCTCTGACTAACCCGCTCACCAGTTTGACTGATCAACTCAATATTAGTAACAATTTACAACAGCTTGGCTCTCTTATGACCAATCTTCCTTTCACTCAGGACAATGCTATCAGTAGCACAATCAACAATTTCAGCCAGATGCTGAACTTTAAGTCCATAGATAGCTCACTCTGGTCTCTGGACAAGAATATTCCAATTGGATTTGCCGAATCTCTATTTACCGGCAATGTTCAGGAGCGCCTCTTCGGAATTGGAGATTATCTGAGCAATTCAT
This sequence comes from Candidatus Berkelbacteria bacterium, assembly GCA_026397135.1. Classification (GTDB taxonomy): domain Bacteria; phylum Patescibacteriota; class UBA1384; order XYA2-FULL-43-10; family 1-14-0-10-43-13; genus JAPLVL01. Next base: position 20,222 of record JAPLVL010000016.1, on the reverse strand, counting down.
TTGACAGTCACAGCCTCTTGGGACTTGATTTCAGTAGTGCTAATTTAACAAGCGGTAATATTGTAAATCAATTTGAACAATTAACAGGTACATCACTACCATTGGCTGATCTGCAAAGTAACTTTGCCGGTTTGAACAGTTTTATCGGCAGCCATGACTTGAGCGCTTTTGTGTCGTCTGGCAGTTTCAGCTTCGTCAATGATCTTTTCTCTAGCCATTTCGACAGCGTCCTCGGCTTCAAGCTGCCCACAGATATTACCGGTGGACTTGTGGGTGGGCTCTTTGGTGGAACTGGCGGGCTCGGTAGTGGTAATTGGGGCTTCCCTGCTGGTTGCTCAGGAGTGTCTTGCTTCACCGGCGCGGCCAGCAATGTCTTTAATTTTGCTGGTCCAGGTGGATCACCTTTCAGCTTCCCAACTCTAGGCAGCTCCATCAGTTCCTGGATGAATGGCGGACTTGCCAATCTCGGTAGCGGCGTCGGTAGCATCTTTTCCGATCCAGCTGGAGCTTTGAATCTCGGTTTCCAAAATATCTTCAATTGGGGCGACACTGCTCTTGGCTTACCATTTGGACAGTCATTTGGTCTCTTCGATAGTGCCAACGGTCTTTTCAGCAATTTCAAATCTCTAACTAATTTCCAAAATCTCCTTCCTGGTATGCCTGGACTTAGTGGTATTATGGACTTCAGTAAAATTTTACCAGATCAATTTGGTCAACTATTGAATCTTCAGGATACATTTGGCAGTTTAGGCTTGCAATCCGCTTTCAGTGGAATCAACGGCATGCTGGCCAGTTCATTTAACAATATCATCCCTGATATGGGCGGCCTAATGGGGATGTTGCCGGGAAATCTAATGGGGATGTTCAGTGGCAATTTCAGTGGCATGTTAATGAACAATCTTCTCGGTTCCTCACTTGGTCAACTTGGTTCGATGTTGCCAGGAGGTTTGGGGACATTAACTTCACTTCTCTCAGGAGACATTAGCGGTTTGATTCAGGGTCAGCTTACCAGTATGCTCTCGAGCGCCTTGGCTTTAGGGCCGATTGGCGCTTACATGCAGCTTGCCAACATGCTCGGACTTGGCGGATTGGTCAGTGGTCTGACGGGCGGGCTCCTGGGCGGTAGCACTACAATTGAACTTTTCTGTACCGGCGATGGTTATTATCCTCAGTTAGAAAAACCAGATCCAATAAACAAAGATGTTGGTACTGGGGTTTGGGGTGGCGATGTCCAGGATCCGAACTTCCAGCAAATTATGCAAGAGCATTTCATCTCAACCGCTCAATACAAGGCTCGTCGCCTGATCGGCGATGTCTTGCAGACGCAAAACTCCAGCCAATACAACGACCCTGATCAGGAGGTGACTGTACCACATCAAATATTGACCGGCCGAAGAGAAGACGTTGAATATTGGAAAAACTCTATCACTGTAAATATGTGCCAGATCGTATTGGGCAGCTCGGCACAGGCTTACTATGAGGACGGAAAGGCAGTCTGCGGTGGAAATACCAGAGTTGGTGTGTGGTATGATCCTTCATCAGTTGCCTGGACTCATATCGGCTTCTAGTAATAAATTTATAATTTAGGAATTCAAATTTATTCGTAAAAATCTCTCGCTATAGCGAGAGATTTTTATTTTATCTGGAGCCCAAACTTTAGTTTGTTGGCATGAGTCAATTCGAATTGTTGGAATTATTTTAACAAGCTGAAGCTTGGGCTATGAGATTAATTGATTACTACAATCCGAAGCAGACGAACGACTTTGTAATTAAATTTGGCATTTACGAAATCGACCAATTCACCCTGAATCATTTGCAGTTCGGCCGCCGCTGGAGAGCTTTTGACGGCTACCTTCAGAAGTCCTTCCTTATAAGAGATAGGGGTCATTGCGATCTTGTTCCACTTGCTGGCATAAAAACAGATCTCTGCACCTTCTGCCGCCTTTTGGAAGGGCTTATTCTTCAGGTTGGCCTTCAATATTCGGTCAAATTTTTCCATTTAGCTCATTTCGATTATCAAACTTTGATTTAATAGTTTTTTGGAAAATTGGGCTCGATCCGTAGTCGTAATTACCGTCTGAAAATCCTTCATAATTTCACTCAGATGTCCGCGCCTTATCTCATCAAACTCAGAGAATAGATCATCGAGAAGTAGAATCGGCCTCTCTGCCTGATCAGTAGCTAAATAGTTTAATTCGGCAATTTTAAGCGCCAAAACGACCGACTTTGTCTCTCCCCTGGAAGCATAATTGTTCACATTGTATGTATTTAGTAAAAATATTAGATCATCTCGATGTGGACCAAAAAGTGAATGTCCGGCCCAAATTTCTCTCTGTCTGTTTTTTTCAATTTTTGTCCTCATTTCCTCGCCGGTACAGCTATTTTCGTACTGAATAGAGAGAGTTTCGGTTTCCTTCCCAGAGATTGTGCGGTATAGAGAATCCAACTGTTTGTTCAGACATTCAATTGCATTTTGACGCTCAAAGAGAATTATTTGTCCAAATTTGACAAGCTCATTGTCCCAAAAATCCAGTTCGTTCGCTTTGGATTTCCCTTCCGCCACTTGTTGAAGCAGAGAGTTTCTCTCGTGACGAACCTTCTCGTAACCAATCAACGCTCGCAAATATTCTCGATTCCCCTGACTGATCATCAGATCAAGAAATCGTCTTCTCTGCTTCGGTGCCCCACCAATCAAAGAGATAGTTTCCGGTGAGAAAACCACACTTTTGAGCAAACCAATATAGTCAGATTGTTTGCGATTAACACCCCTTTCTCTGGAACGAAGTAAAAGCATCGGCTCTTTCTGGATGAAAACTTCCAAATCCCCACTCGAGACTCGCGCAAAAGCAGATTCGAAGTTGACCAGGTTTTTCTTGTCCTCTTCCCGAAAAGACCGGCAAGAAGAAAGAACGAATATTGCCTCCAAAATATTACTTTTCCCGCTACCGTTTCGGCCAATTATTACATTTAACAAACCAAGTTCCTGCTCAAGCTGCAAATGGTTTCTGAAGTTTTCCAGTTTTAGCTTTGATAAAATCATTTTTTCTTAATTTTCGAGCTTGAGTGGCATCATGATATAGAGATAACCCTGGTCCTTTTCTGATTTCAAAACTCCAGCAGAGAGACCATCGTTAAATTCAAAATCAATCAGATCTGAACCGATAACGCTTAAAACATCGAGAACATATTTGGCATTGAAAGCAATTTCCAACTCTCCACCACTAACTTCTGCTGAGAGTTGAGATTTGGCACTGCCAGCTTGAGTCGCTGCCGACAATATTTCCAGATTGTTCCCCTTGACCACGAATTTAACATTGTTGTTGGCCGAATCCTTGGCAAACAGAAAGGACATCTTGACAGCACTAACCAGTTCAGCCAATTTGACTCTCACCTTGATCTTCGACGAGGAGGGAATGATTTGATGATAATTGGGAAAATTTCCCTCGATAATTCGAGAGACGATAAATGTTTCTCCGATTTTGAATGAAATCTGATTGTCCGTCACTGCCAAACTAATTTCCTCTGTTGTTTCACTGGCAGAGAGAATGCGCAAAACTTCATTCATGGTTCGGCTCGGCACAATCAATTTCTTTTCCTCAACAGTATTAGAGAGGTCTATTTTCTTCTCAGCCAATCGGTATGAGTCAGTGGCAGCCATAGTCAGAACTTTTTGATCAAACTGGAAATAGATACCAGCTAGCGCCGGTCTAGTATCATCCGTCGCCGGAGCAATATTAACTTTCTTCAGTGCTTCGACAAATATCACTCGAGGAATCGAGACAAAGAAGCTTTTGGGTGCTTCTGGGATGGTTGGAAATTCTTCGGCCGCGATTCCATGGATGGTTGCCTCGAAGTGACTTGATTTCAAAGTAGCGATTGTACCTTCGGTTGAAATTTCAACCGATTCATCCTTGTTGTTCAGAATAAAATCAGAGAGAAGTCTAGCCGGTAGCGTGATTTGACCGTCTTCCTCAACCTTACCTATACTACTAGCCGTAATCCCTACCTCCAAGTCAGTAGCTGAAAATTTTATCTTTCCCTTTGCCGCATCGATCAAAATATTACTCAGAACAGGTAAAGTTGTCCTAGCTCCCACGATTCGAGCGGTTTGACCGAGCATTTTGGCGATGTTTGATTGCAACATTGTAATTTTCATATCATCCTTTCGTGTTCAATTTTAGTTTATCCACAATTTTGGTCCAAACTGTTGATATCTTTAATATTTAATAATGGTTTTTATCTTTTACTGGACTATTTATTTTGTATTGCGTTTTTTGCTTGTGGATAAACCCTAATTTATCCCAATTCCCTGTTGATAAAGCTCTTAGATATCAACAAGATTTTAAATAGATGAAGTTTTGAAAATTCTTTGAAAAGTTTTCCCCATCTTTACCCATAGGTTGTGGTCAACTTTTTCCACAGGCAGACGCCACACTTTATCCTCTCCTATCCTTGTCTTTTTGACTTGTCCCCACTATCCACAGTCCTTATTATTACTATTATTATAATAACCTCTATATTAATTAACTTGATCTAGAAAGAAATGTTTAATTGTATGAAGCATGAATTTTCTCTTTGATCAGGTTTAAATCTTCTTTTAAGCGATGATCCATTGAAATATTTTTTTCAATCTTCTCAGTTCCATGCATGATAGTGGAGTGATCTTTCCCGCCCATCTTCCTACCTATTTCAGGGAATGACATATTGCATTCGTGACGAAGTAAATACATTGTAATTTGCCTTGGCAGGACAAGTTCCTTTGTCCTCTTTTGTCCAAGTAAATCTTCAATTCCAATTCGGAAATAGCGGTGAACCTCTCTGATTACGAGTTCGGGGGTAATGTATTGTTGTTTTTCCTCGATCAGATTATTCAAAACTTCCATCGCTTTGGCCTCTGTCATCTCTGAATTTGTTAGTTCGCAGGTTGCTAGAAATTTATTAAGTGCTCCTTCTAATTCTCGAATTGATGATTTCACGTTTTGGGCGATCAGCGTCAGAATCTTAGAATCAATTTGTTTGCCCATCGCTTTGGCTTTTTGATGAAGAATTGCCTCTCTGGTTTCGAGATCGGGGTGACCAACATCACAGACCATTCCCCCCTCGAAACGAGTCTTTAATCTGATTTCCAGTCCCTTTATATCTTTGGGGACGCGATCAGCGGTCAAGATAACCTGTTTTTTGTTCTGGTGTAGATGATTGAAAGTGTGAAAAAACTCATCTTGTGTCCCCTCTTTGCTTGAGAGAAATTGGACATCGTCAATCAAGAGGAGATCAACATTGCGATAGCGATTCTTGAAATCCTTAGCTTTGCCAAAGCCAGCACTGACTGCCTGGATAAAATCGTTAACAAAAGTTTCAGTTGAGACATACAGAACTTTCTTTTCTGGATATTTGGCTAGAAAGGCATGGCCAATTGCTTGCATTAAGTGAGTTTTGCCAAGCCCTGAATCGCCATAAATGAAAAGTGGGTTGTACTGTGAGCCTGGTTTTTCCACAACTGCTCCAGCTGCTGCAAAGGCCAATTGATTCGAGGGTCCAACTACGAATGTGGAGAAGATATAATTGTCGATCAACATTGGATTTTCGGTCAAAATTTGGACCGAGCTAGACTGAATTTTTGGTTGTGGTTTATCCACAGCCCTGTGGATAACACTGTCCTTGTCCAGTGAAATTATTTGATTTGCCTGAGGGGTAGCGATTTTAAATTTGATCAGTTGAATTGGATCGTCGATTTGGTTTTGAAGCGCTTTTTGAATGTCTTTCAAATACTTCTTCTTGAGCCAATCCTCAACGAAAAAAGTTGGTACACCTATAGTGAAAACTCCTTTTTTGTATTCAAATATAAAGGTAGTTTTGAACCAGGTTTCGAAATTTGCCTTCGAGAGGGTTACCTGTAATTCACCCAGAGCATTTCGCCAAGTTTCAACAAGATCCATGATTTGCCTTTCCTAATAGTTGACCAATAAAAAATATAACAAGTTATCCACAGGCTCTGCAATACACCGCATTCCGTAGCTTAAATTCTGTCCAATAGAAGCGGTAATCTTGGGGAAAAGATTCTAAGAGTAAGAATTCAGGATTCAGTGGTCAGGATTCCGTGAAATTATTGGCTTAATTCTTAATTCTTAATTTTTGCTGCTTATTTAATCTTGATTTATGAATAAAAAACTGTTATGGTACTTTTGCTATGAAAAGAACATATCAACCAAACAAAAGAAGAAGACAGCGCGTACACGGCTTTTTGAAAAGAATGGCCAGTCTTGCTGGTCGCAATGTCCTGCGAAGACGCCGAGCAAAAGGCCGAAAGATTTTGGCTGTCTAAACAGACCTAAGAAACAGATGGCTAAATGAGCGAAAGCTCATTTTTTCGATAACGAAATAATGTTATTCTAATATTATGTTGAATAAAATAAATCGAATCCGAAAAGATCGAGAGTACAGTCAGATTTTTCGACGCTCAAAACCAATCAACACCGGCAATATGGCTGTCAGGATTCTGAAAAGTCCAGATGAGACAGCTGCACGGTTTGGTTTTGTTGTTTCTAACAAAGTTGAGAAGCGAGCAACTCGCCGTAATCTTTTGAGACGCAAGATGAGAGCAATTGTGAGAGATTTGATTCCTAGTATTAGATCGGGTTATAGTATTGTTGTTGTTTTTCGTTCCGGATATCTATATCCTTATGATTACAACCAGATCAAAACTGATTTTGAGCAGTGTCTTCGTCTCGCAAATGTATTGAAATGAAAAAAGTGGTTATATTTTTCATCTCGCTTTACCAGAAGACATTGTCACTAGACCATGGTTGGTTTCGGGTGTATCACCCTAATGGCTTTTGCAAATATACTCCTTCTTGTTCTGAATATATGAAACAATCGATTGAAAAAAGAGGCTTGTTTCTTGGTGGAGTCAGGGGTTTGTATCGAATATTGCGTTGCAATCCTTGGAGTCGGGGCGGAAATGATCCAGTATATTAATTAATAAATAAATTATGAAAAATCTTCTTCACATTGTTCTCTACAAACCGCTCTACAATGTTCTAATCTTCATTACAGGATTAGTTCCCGGCCACTCAATTCTCTGGTCGATTCTAATTTTGACCCTGATTATTCGCCTTGCACTACTGCCTCAATCGCTGAAGGCGGCCTTTTTCCAGATCAAAAACTTTGCGATTCAGACAAAGATAAATAAAATCAGAAAAACGATTACCGATCCCAAAAAGCAACAGGAAGCAATAATGGCCGTTTACAAGGAGGAAGGTCACTCTCCTTTTGGTTCCTGCCTGCCGACTCTGATTCAAATTCCAATTATTCTGGTTCTTTACAGTGTATTTCGTTCTGGACTGAGCGGAAAAGGTTATGCTGACCTTTATTCCTTCGTTCACCAACCGAGTTTTATTAATACGGCTGCAATGGGATTGGATTTGACCAAACCAAGTCTTTGGGTTTTGCCGATTATTGCCGGACTATTTCAACTTGGCTACTCAATGATGTCGATGCCAAAACCAAGTAAGAATCCAGAAGAAGCTGATCCGATGGCAATGGCTTCGAGACAAATGATCTTCATGATGCCGGTGATTACAATGATTGTTTGTAGGCTGACTCCGGCTGCCTTGGTTGTTTATTGGATCGTAACAAACTTTTTCTTCATCGGACAGCAGTGGTATGTCAACTATGTTTCGAAGAAAGTTGACAAGGGAAATCTCGATCCGTGGCAAAAAATTCAGCTTGGTTTTTCCCTTCCCAAAGTTGCAGAAGTTGACAAAGCCGAAATTGAACAAATGACCGAAGATAAATCCAAGAAAGAGCCGGAAGCAAAAGAAGTCAAAAAAGAATCGAATTTACAGGACAGAATGATTGGAATGATGGACAAACGTCTCTCGAAGGCAGAGAGGAAGTCTGGTGTAAATGTGACTGTTCGGACGAAAAAATAAGACACTGAATCAGTGAATCAGTAAGTCAATGAATAAGTGAGTAAGAATAAAAAAATCCCAAGTTCAACTTGGGATTTTTTTGGCGGTGAGAGTGGGATTTGAACCCACGAGCCGCTTGCGCAGCTACCGGTTTTCGAGACCGGCCCTTTCAACCACTCAGGCATCTCACCTAAATTATTTTCTTTTCTTTTAAAAACTTATAACCTGATCTTTTCTTGAAAAACTTTTCTCTTTCCAATGCTTCCTTTTTATTACTATACACTTCCGAATAGATTAATAAAAAAGTCGCCGGTTTTTTGTGGAAATAACTTTTCCAGAATTATGATCTAGCGATCTCCTATTAAGATCAGAACTCGAACCGTAATAATGTTTATTATCTTTTTGACTTTTTAATATATAAACAAAATACATTACTCACCGCATCCCTGCCCGACGAAGTCGGTGCGGGAGCAAGTGTCTCTGCTTACGCAAAGCGTAATGCGGGAGCCAACCTTCCACGAGAATAAACTATATCAAAATTACTTTATTAAATCCAGTTGTGTTAGACAGCATGATTTTCATCTTGTATAATGAAGTTGATTAAAGAAGGATTCAAATGTTGAAAGATATTAAGACAACTCTTGGCAATATCAATCGTGAAATGGAGGAAAAACACGCTGCGGAGCTGGCGGCGGCGCTGGGATTAAATTATATAAACCTAAGCGGTTATCCGATGGTTGAGGAGGTTTTGGCAGTAATTCCAGAGGAAATGGCCACTATACACAAAGTCGTTCCCTATTTGCGACTGAACAATCAGGTCAAAGTCGGAGTTGTTGACCCGAATGATATCGAGTGCTTGAATTATCTGGATCAAATAAGCAAAGAAAAATCATTTTCTTTCAATGTTAGCGTAATTTCTCAGTCCAGTCTTCTTTATGCTCTGGAAAATTACAAATTGTACAGGGAGAAGGAAGTGGAGCGTCAAGCAAAACATGAGCAGGAGCTAAATGATATTCGTAATCTTGATATCAAAGATATGAAATCGGCGGCCGAGGCGGCCAAATCCGCTTCGACGACCAAACTGCTCGATGTATTGCTGGTCGGGGCAATGAGATTGGATGCTTCTGATATTCATTTCGAACCGATCGAAGGAAATTTTGTAACCCGTTATCGTGTTGACGGTGTTCTCCAAGAGATAGTTGTTTTGCCTTTGATCAAATATCACCAGTTGGTCTCCCGTATTAAATTTATGTCTGGCCTGCGTATGGATATTTCCGACAAGCCACAGGATGGTCGTTTTAGTTTTGCCCCTCCAGATGGCGAAGCAATTGACTTTCGTGTTTCTCTGATGCCATCGGCCTATGGTGAGTCGATTGTTTTGCGTCTTCTGAACACAGACAAAGCAATTATCGGTATGGACAAAATGGGTTTTCGCCCCGATGCTTTGAACGCGATTAAGTCTGCTGTTTCCAAGCCACACGGTATGGTAATCACCTCTGGTCCGACTGGAAGTGGTAAATCTACCACTCTGTATGCTGTCTTGATGACGCTCAAAAAACCGGGAGTAAAAATTATTACACTTGAAGATCCTGTTGAATACAAAATTGATGGAATTGAACAAAGTCAGGTCAAACCAGGCCTCGGCTATGAATTTGCTGATGGTCTCAGAGCCTCTCTGCGCCAAGATCCGGACATCTTAATGGTCGGCGAGATACGAGACTTGCAAACAGCCGAAATTGCGGTTCAGGCTGCTCTGACGGGGCATCTACTTCTTTCGACAATTCATGCCAACTCTGCACCGGCTGTTTATGCTCGTTTCATTGATATGGGAGTCAAACCATTCCTGCTTTCTGGCTCGATCAACTTGATTATGGCACAACGCCTTGTCCGTCGGGTTTGCCAGAAATGCGCCGAAAAATATCAGCCAGAGCAAGCAGAATGGTCACAAATCTTGGAGCGATTACTACCCTACAAAGCTCGAATTATTAAGGAGGTAGCAGACAAACTGACACCAACACCGCCTGTTTTGCTTCGGGCCAAAGGTTGTCCCGAATGTTCGATGACTGGCTACTCTGGGCGAGAAGTTATTGTTGAATATATTATTCCAAACGAAGTAATCGAAACTCTGATCACCCAAAAGGCCTCAATCATGGTGTTTGAGCGTGAGGCTTTGAGGTTAGGTATGATAACGATGGAAACGGATGGTCTAATCAAGGCAATCGAGGGCTCGACGACGAAGGAAGAAGTTTGGAGAGTAACCAAAGGTTAGAACGGTTTAATATCGAGCTGGTGTTTATTTGCGGATGAAAACTATTGCGACCTTGTCTTGATAAGCTATCTTCCAACCAGGATTATTTTTCAGACAATTAATCAAATTTTGGGCTTGGTTGTCCACTCCCTCAATTTTAGCCGAAGCGGGCATCAGTACGTCCGTGATATTGTATTGATCAAGTTTTGATTGTGTCAAACTTTTATTTTTCTGAAAAAACTTATTATATTCCTCCAGAATTGAAATTCCTGGGCTAATTTCGGTTTGCGGTCCCCTGCCGTCTATGAAAACTTTGAGCTCCGGGTGAGTCCAAAGCTGAAAGCCACCCCAAGCGTAGTAGTTCAAAATATTGCCACTTTGAGGTTGATTTTGAGACAGAAAATTGAGAGCGGAAATCGGATAATCCAGGTTTTTGGTGTAAGGATTCGAAGAAAAGGTGCCGGCCGAGAAAATGGCGAAAGTAAAATACGAAAAGATCACCAAAAATATTATTGAAGCCGGGACATAATAGAACTTTTTCGAAGCTCGAAGCGACTGGAATAGCTCTGACAGGCCAAGTGATGCGTCAGGAGCAGCTAGGATCATAAAGATTGGCAACATTCGCCTTGCTTTTACTGATACGACCAAGAATATCAGAAGCAAGATGGCATTTCCTAGCTTTTGTTTCTGCCAATTTCGATTGAAAAGCAGAAGAATGAGAAACAGGGCGAGAGGAGCAGCGAGCGTGCCCCAATTGTAGGGTTTGCGATAAAGCGGAATCCACTCTGCGATGTGCGTGAGATAATAAGTGTTTTGCTGGTAGTTGAGGACAAGCCGCCAATATTCTAGACCGTATGGATTTAGGGAAAGAGCGAGGAGCAATACTCCAATCAAAATTATAAACCTTTGCCACCTGGAAAAATCTAATTCAAGCAAAATCGGAATCAGGGTAAGGATGAGAAATCCACCATGGAGATTGTTACCGAGAAGGAAGATGAAAAAATAAATGAAATATCGCCATCGCCAATCTTTGACAAAAGTTTTGACATAAACAAGGCCAGCTGTTGCCAGCAGAAGCAGAAATTGAGCTCGGAAAATCCTGAAAAAGTTGGAGATTGGCAAAATTAGAACCAGGGTAATAAATACGGCGCAGAGTGAATTGCTCTTGTGCTTAGCGACTTGATAAATAAACCAAAGGGCAAGCGAAATGACGGCAAAGGTTAAGATTACGAACGAGAAGTAACCGAAAGTGTGTTCAAGGTGATAAATCAAATAGTCAAGCAACCATTCGTGATCGATAATCTGAAGCGATGAAAAGGAATTATAGCCGACGAAATTTTGAATCAGATGATGAGATTCATTTATGGTTTTCCCAAGATAGAGATGCCAGCCCAAATCTGAATCAGGATAATTGATAGCTCCAATAGTTAGAGCAAGCACTATTATTATTACAAAAATAAACATAATGAGATTATATCTGAAGTCAAACAAAAAACCAGAGACCTTTGTCTCTGGTTTTTACTCCTCAAATTTGTCCTTAGGAGAATTGTTTCACTACAGCAGTGAAGATTGCGTATGATAGCGCAATAATAACGATACCAATAATAGCATTCAAGATGCCCTGTTGACCCTTTTTGGCTGCGTCTGCATTACCGCCGGCAGTAAGATAGAGAAAGCCGGAATAAATCAAGTAGAAGAACGCTACTACACCAGCAATCAAAGAAACCCAGTTGATAGCTGTGCCGACGATTGTGCCGATTGTCCAATTTGTGTCTGTGTTGATCACAACATTGGTGGCAATATCATTACCCTGGCTTAACGCGAAAATCTTAGTAACCAAATCCATAACTCACCTCCAAATTATATTTTAATTGTTTATTTTCAATTATATTACTTATTGATAAATGCTTCAATGGCCCGGAAAATTGCGTACGAAAGCGAAATAATGGCAATCCCGATAATAGCATTAATGACTCCCTGTCCACCTTTCTTCGATGCGTCTCCGTTACCACCTGCGGTCAGATAGAGAAAGCCTGAGTAAATAAGGTAAGAAAAAGCGATTACTCCAGCTACAACCGAAACAATATTGATGGCTGCTCATCATCCATTTATCACCATCGGCAGCCAAAGCTTTTTCTAATATCATCTGGCTCATTGTTAGCTAATCTCCCCTCTGATTACGCTGAATATGACATAGGTAAGAGAGAGTACAATGATTCCGACAATTGACCAGAGAATTCCCTGACTTCCCTTCTTGGTGTGATCAGGATTGCCGGCAGCTGTTAAGTAGAGAAAGCCGGAATAAATGAGATAAGCCAAGGCAACTACGCCGCCGATGATCGAAACCCATTGAATAACAATCGAAACTATGCCGTCGACGGTGACATTTTTGTTGGCGTTATAGCCAACACGCAGCGCGCTAAAATTATAGGCATAAGTTTTGGTAATTAAATCTTTTAACATGTTATTTTCCTGAAGCTTCTTTCAATACGAAATTTTTAATAACAGATGAGAGAACAATCACTGCTAAACCAATCAGAGCCCAGTATAGGGTTTTCTTGGCTGACTCAGATTTACTCTCCTCGCCGAAAGCACTTACATAAAGAAATGCCGAATATAATACCATTATAGCAGCCAGAATACCGGCATAGTCAAGAGCGAGACTGACAAATCCCTTGACTACGCTCAAAACACTACCAAGACTGGCATTTGTACCGGAATTGGATTTAAGTATGTCTGTAATCGAAGCGAATGCTGAGTTTGTAAAGCCGATCTTCATTTTTCCCTCATAATGTCTATATTTTAACTGATGTTTTGCTACTTGGCAATTGAATTGAGAATTCTAACTACAATGGCTACCAGACTCAGAGCAAAAGTACCGATAATCATACCGATTACTACAGTGAGCAGAGTTTTTTTTGCCTTCTCTAGACTTTTCTCTTCGCCACGGGAGGACATGAAGAGGAATCCGGAATATCCGATTGCCGCGAGAGAAGCAAGCCCAATCATGAGAGGGAGCCAGCGGAAGATGACTTTGGTCGCCAAATCCTCAATACTCATGTCTCCGATACCCATTTTGATCAGGGAATCAATATTGATATTTGCATTTGTGTCGCCAGAATTATCCGGATTGGGAGGAGTATCTCCAATATGACCGACATAGATCCATGCCGATTTGGTGATATAAGGTGAAGTGGAACCGTTTTGGAATATTCTAACATTAACTTCGTGAAAACCCTCCTCAGCATTAGAGGCGAAATCCTTCGTCTCGGTAAATTCGTTTGGATTAGTCGATTTCGACAAATTGTGAGTACTGTATTGACTCCAATCCACCCCTGATACCCCGACTTGACTTTCACCCCACTCAGTGAAGGCTTGGTTGCTGACTTGTACCTGTGAAGTGTATGGTAGGTTATCCGGAGCAGAGAAATGAACTTTTATTGAGATCGGGCTTGGACTATCAAGATTATACGAGACATTGCCTTTGGATGCTGCTGTGGAGCCGCCGCCAGAAAGTGTCATTTTGAAATCATCGCAAAGGCCTGTCGTCCCGGCACAACGTCCGACATAAATCCAGGAACTTGCTTGGAAATGCGGAGTTTCGTCTTCGTTGGCATAGATTCTTAGTGAAATTTGGTGATAGCCAGTGTCTGAACTTTCGGAGAATTGCTTAGCTCCGAGTTGTAAATCAGTTACACCACTGCTTGAAATATCTGTCATGTTGTTAATAACATTCCATTTCTCGCTTGGGTCAAGATCGGCGCCATCATAAGTGTCCTCATATCCGTCATATGAAATACCAAGCCAGAGTTTGTATCCAGCCGCGGTATCCTTCGGCGCGAAGTTAATCTTGAAATTGGCAGTTGGTCTGGGGGAATAGCCCAAGTCATAGAAATATCTCTCTGGATGATCTGGATTTTGCTCGAGTCCTGTAATATTCATCTCGATATCACCATCAGCATTTGTTGTTCCACCATCCCCCAGAGCCAGAATATCTATTCCGCTAAAGTTGTCTATCGCTGTTGTCTCTGTGGTCTGATCATAAATACGAGTATAAATCCAATGTTGCCCAATTGTCGTACTACCATTCTGGACAGACCAGCCAAAGGAGCATTTCTTCTGATAAGTCACACCGAGATCGAGTTCACTATCAATAAATGTTAGCGCAGTTTGCTTCTTCAGTGCCCAGAGCGTCTCATCGCTCAAGTTTTCTGATGGTGGGACGGCTGATGTTTTTGGGGTGATATATATCTGGCATAAATATTGATCGCCCTCACTGTCGCCTGTGAGTTTTCCCTGGAAAAAGGTATCGATTGAGGTCGTTTTGGCGGTACTCGCTAGTTCAAATGAATCGTCGTTCACAATATTGAGGGTACTACCTTCCTCGACGCCACCACTGCTACTGCCACCCCCACCACCAGTTGCTCCGCCGTCATTTCCGTTGACAGTAAGAATAAAATTTTTGGCGCTTTTCAGAGTTGAGGGAGTTGAACCATTATAGATTTGACTGACAACCCAATATCTGCCTGGGTTTGGCCCGTCATTTGCATCATAGTCTTTTCGGAAAGTACTGGTCTTGGTGTAATTCTCTGCTCCTGATCGTTCGCTGCTAGAGAGTGTAATCGGTGTTGCAGCAACATTGTCCCAAGTACTCGTATCAGTCAAAGCGGTAGTTGGTTGGGTGTCATTTGGATACTTGGAGAAAAAAACCTTGAAATAATATTGATCACTGGGATTGTCAAAACGGCCGGTATATGTCGAAGTGACTGTCTGACTATCGGTTGGATTCAAGTCCGAAAGTAGCATTGTGGGGTTGTCTAGCGTTTCGGTTAGGGTTGCGCCTGTCGAGGCATTTGTCTTGAAACCAAAAGGCAAAGTCAACAAAAAAGAGAGAGTCAGGATTGATACAAATTTTTTCATCATAGTTACCTCTTTTTTAGCTTGTCGGAAGTCCAATGAAACGCAAAATTAGTCCGGCTGACATAAGCAAGACAAAACCGAGCAGTGTTCCGGTCAAAATTTCCTTGGCACTATTTATCTTGGAAGTATCGCCCTGGGAAGTTAGGTAAATATAGCCAGCATAGACAAGCATCAGGACAGTTAGTGAGCCGCCAAGTTCGATCGAGAATTTGTAAATAGCTTGGACATAGCTGCTAAAATCATAACCGCCAGCACAGCTACTGCTTCCGTCCGGGCAAATTGCAACCCCAGTCGCTCCAGCTTTTGAAAGAAAGTTAATCATTTTTTTCTCTTAATTATCCAGATTGCATTCCTGATGTTGCTGTCAAACTCAACCGGGTAGCGGCCCTTGATAAATGATCTAGCCGTTCCAAGTTCCTGTGCATCCGGATTAGTACCACTTCTGGCTTCGAGGGTGGTATCGTAACTTGTTTTCTTGCTTGCTCCTGTCATTCTCTGTGCACTACTAAAACTTGATGAATAAGTCGTAGCTAGGCCAGTGACAAGGTCCCACCCCATTTGAATGCCAGCCGTACCGCTGGAGCGGTTGACACCAAAAGCACTGAAACGAGCATAATCAATGAAATTGCTCGATGTAGTATCAAGTTGAGGAACAAATGCTTTGGTATAATCGTGAAACTCGGGGTATTTTTGGGCTATAGATAATTGAAGACTACTATAACCAAACATGAATACAACCTTTCCATTGACGAAAGCTTCGAGTGAGTTGCCAAGTGAATCATCCCAAGAATAATTAGGGCTTGTTGGATCAGCAAAAGAGGTGTAGAAATCAAGAGCTTGTCGGCCTGGAAAAACGTCTGTGTTACTGGAAGACGAGTTTGGTAGGTTGAAGGTGGCCTGGGTAATACTGCCGGATTTAACATTGGTCATGTCTGTGCCCTGCTGTAACATCATAAGGTAAAGGATATCCTGTGAGTACATAATACTATCCGTGCCGAGGGCAGTACCGGCGGTTGTAATTTTCCCCTTGGTATCTTTCTGGGTTACAATTTTCAGTGCTTCAGTGAACTCGTCCCAAGTTCGAGGTTTGTTTTGATCGAGAAGAAATCTCGCTCTACTAACCTTGGTTGAGTTTGTGGGGCCAGGATTTGCAGTAATATAATTATTAAGAAGTTGGGTCAAAAGTTTTGGATTATAGTACATAATTAGCGGCTCAGCCGCAGGGGCAAGAGCATAAAATTTGTCATCAATCAGGACTGAGTCATTGACAGAGGTTACAAATTTGTCCTTCGTGATTGTCTTGGCAAAGGTGTCTGGCATTGGAGCCAATTTGTCTTTGTGACGATAAACCCAATCATCTGGCATGGCCCAGACATCTGGACCTGCTCCAGAGAGAATAGAATTTAGGACTCGTGACTCGTATTCACTATCAAGAGTTTGCTTGACATAGACGAACTTATAGCCTTTGTTCTTTTGTTCGAAATCACGGCTAATTTCCTTCCAGACATCTGCATCTTCAAAACTCCAGACGATAAATTGGCCAGACTGGCTAGTGCCACCACCACCGGTTGTCGTTTTGCCACAGCCCGAGAGAGCAACTGCAAAAGTTGCCAAAATAAGGACATAACTTACATTTTTAAATAAACGCTTCATATTCCCTCCACCGCAAGGCGGCTTATCTAACGAACAAAACGGTGCTAAATATTTTGGGCTAGATCAGCAATGAATTTACTCAAATCAGAGCTGATATCCGGCCTTTTTAGCGCCATCTCTATGTTGGTCTTTAAATATTGTACCACATTACCACAATCATAATACTTCCCACCTTTTATTTCAACAGCATAGGATGGCAGTCCGCTTTTTTGTAATTTGTTAATCCCGTCAATGTAAACGAGCTCCTGCCCTTCTTTGATTTCAATCGATTCCAGTGCTTCAAACAATTCAGGGACAGCCAAGCATCCGCCGAGTGAAGCAAATGTTGACGGCCGATTTGCAATTCCTGGCTTCTCGATCCAATCATCAACTTTGATTACACCTGGTTCAATCTCAACTCCTTTTGCAAAACCGTACTTGGAAGTGCTTTCCGGTCGTTCGTCCTTGAGGCAGCTAATTACGGTTGCTCCATATTTGTTGTACGCCTCAATCAATTGTCGAGTTTTGGAAACCGGCTCAGAAATAACGAACTCGTCACCCCAGCAAATGACAAAAGGTTCATTGCCAACTATATTCTTGGCGGTCAGTACAGCGTCGCCATTCCCCCGCTGTTCTTTCTGCCTTACATATACAAATTCTGCCATGGTTGAGATTCTCTTGATCTCCTCCAATTGGTCGAATTTTCCTGCTTCTTTCAGCTTATATTCAAGTTCGAGATGCCGGTCAAAATGATCCTCGATCGCTCTCTTGTGCCAACCAGTTACAATAATGATTTGTTCGATTCCGGCGCTGACTAATTCTTCGACAACATACTGAATTACTGGTTTATCCACAATTGGCAACATTTCTTTGGGCATTGCTTTTGTGGCAGGCAAAAATCTAGTGCCATAACCTGCAGCTGGAATAACAGCTTTGCGAATTTTTTTCATTTCAACTCCTGGTAATTTTCTGCTTCATTTATTATAGCAAACAAAAAAGCACTTAGGAAGTGCGATTTTGTAAAAGAATAAATTTTGCTAAGCGTTGACCTTGATAATTTTGGTCTTGACCTTTTCGTCTTTGGGAATCTCGATATGCAGAAGCCCGTCTTTCAGAGTTGCTTTGGCCTGATCGGCGTTGATTGCGATGGGTAAGACATAGGAGCGAGAAAACGGCCCCCAATAGCACTCCTGGGTCAAATGGCGCTCTGGTCCGATTTCGTGACCAGCTTGGCGGTGTCCCTTGATCGAGACCACTTCATCAGTTATTGTAATATCAACATCGCTTGCTTTTACGCCGGCTATTGGAGCAATCAGGTAAATATTGTGATTATCCTGAAAAACGTCAATCGAAAGTTGACCTTCTGCGTCTTCAGTTAACCAATCATTTGAAGCCTGATTTTCGCTCATCATCCCTCCTTTTAGGTATAATGAAGTAGATAATATAGACAGTTTACTCCGCTTATAATGATTATATTCTTTTGAAAAAATTAGTCAAGAAAAAAACAAAAGTTATCCACTATGAAAGACAGCTGGTTTGCAAAATTCGTCGAATATATATTTTCAATCTTTTTTCCCAAAAGGTGCGTTGTATGCGGGAAATATGGGCAGCTTGTCTGTTTTGAATGTGCCAGCAAAATTGAACTTATCAAGACTTCCGTGTGTCAGGGTTGCGGCAAAATTAGCCCAGAAGGTAAATATTGCGGAAATTGTCGCCGCAATAACGGCTTTGTAATTGATGGTGTGCTGGTTTCTGCTCGGTATGATAACCTTGAGACGAAGAAGATAATTGCAGCCTTCAAATATGATGGGATTACAGAGCTTTGCATTGTGCTTTCCACTATAATGTATGAACGAATCAAGGCAATTAAATTACCCAAAGAGACATTGATTATTCCTGTCCCGCTTCACAAAAAGAGACTAAAGACCCGTGGATTCAACCAATCATATCTTCTGGCTCAACAGTTGTCGATGAAGTTGGTGCTCCCTCTTTTGGGCGGAATAGTGCGCAAAAAGGAGACACATCAGCAGGTCGGGTTGGACCGCTCTCATCGCATCCGAAATATGGAAGACGCTTTTGTCTGCAAAAACCAACTATCATTGATTGGTAAAACGATCTTATTGATTGACGATGTTGTAACTACTGGCGCAACTCTAAACGCTTGTGCAAAAGCGTTGAAGGGAGCTGGCGCGAAAAAGGTAATTGCGTTGGTTGTAGCGAAAAATTAGTTTTTTCTTTCATCTCCGCTATCTCTTCTTTGTTGTCATCTCGACCCAAGGAAGTTGTCGGAGAGATTTCGCGATTTATGTTGGATTGCTTCCTTAATACAAGATTTCTCCGACCTCGATAGCACATCGAGGGGTCGAGATGACAGGTTCCAGGTTGAAACAAAGAGTAAATTCTGATAAAATAGGCAAATATGGAAGCGTGGCAGAGTGGTCGATCGCGCCGGTCTTGAAAACCGGAGTGTCAGCAATGGCACCAGAGGTTCGAATCCTCTCGCTTCCGCCATTTGGTTTGTTCAATCTTTGTTTGAACAAACCAAATGGTACAAATACAGAGACGATTCGAACAAAGAAGGGGTCGGGGAACTTGGGTTCCCCGTGTCGGAAATAATTCAAAACCGAGGGTTTTGAAAAGCCCGATAGGGCGCTCGAGATCCTCTCGCTTCCGCCATCCGAATCGCTTTGCTCGCTCATGGTCTCCTGCTGTAGAGCAAAGCGATTCGGATTTGTTAATATTGTAAAATATATTTATGCATACAAATTATCACAAAGGGACTCCGCTCTACATAATCCTGAGAAATGGCGAGGTCAAAACAGGAAAATTCTCTGATCACCGAAGTGGCA
The DNA here is from genome assembly GCA_026397135.1 of Candidatus Berkelbacteria bacterium. GTDB lineage: Bacteria > Patescibacteriota > UBA1384 > XYA2-FULL-43-10 > 1-14-0-10-43-13 > JAPLVL01. The sequence continues at coordinate 663 of JAPLVL010000016.1, read as the reverse complement.
AGGTGATTCTGGAAGGCGGAGAGGAAATTTTGCTTGACAAGGTTAGGGCAATGTCAATTCGGAAATTAGAAACAGAAGTTTCAAAGAGTCCAAATAAATCAAAAATATACTGGAGAATTAAATAGCAAGTAACGGGGAGGGAAAATGACAAAGCTGTTAGAAATTTATCGCTGTAGTGTCTGCGGAAACATAGTTGAGGTCGTATTTGCTGGGGCAGGTGAGCTTGTGTGTTGTGGTCAAAGTATGACGAAAATGGCCCCAAATGAAGCAGAGGCATCGCTGGAAAAACATATTCCGGTAATAGAGAAAACGGCCTCAGGTCTCAGGGTCACAGTTGGGTCAACTCCTCATCCAATGGAGAAGGATCATTATATAGAGTGGATCGAAGTAATTCTCGAAAATGGCCTTCTTCTTCGCTGTGAGCTTAAGCCAGGAGACAAACCAGAAGCAACATTTGACATTAATTCAAACAAACTTTCTGTCCGCGCATACTGCAATCTTCATGGTTTGTGGCAGGACAAGAATTAAGTAGTAGGAATTCAGAATTAAGAATTAAGTTATTTGAGGCACTTGTTGAAAATACCGCCAGGTAATATCTGGCGGTATTTTCGTAACAAATTTGATCGTATTATTCGATACAGCAGTCAATTGCCTTTTTGACCA
>JAPLVL010000021.1 GCA_026397135.1 Candidatus Berkelbacteria bacterium | reverse complement strand
GACAGCTTCGATGGCAACCCAATCTGCTCTGACGGGACACCTTGTTCTCTCGACATTGCATACCAACGACACAGCCGGTGCCTTGCCTCGGCTTATAAATATGGGAATTGAACCTTTCTTGATTACTTCTTCGATCAATGTTGTGATTGCACAGAGACTTGTTCGTCGAATTTGTCCGCGTTGTCGCGAGGAGATGAAAGTACCACAGAAATTGCTGGATGGTCTCTACGCCGAAGTTCAGTCAATTCAGGCCGTAAATACCAAGGACAGATCTCGTATTCCTACTGTGCCGAAACTTTTTTATGGTCGCGGTTGCCCGGAGTGTAATCATGGATACAAGGGGCGAGTCGGAATTTTCGAAGTGATGAGTATTACTCCAGAAATCGAGGAATTGACGATTGACAAGAAGCCGGCCGACGATATCAAGGTGTCTGCGATCAAGTCGGGAATGATAACGATGAGACAAGACGGAATATTAAAAGCTTTTGCTGGAGAAACGACGATTGATGAAGTTTTCCAGGCCGTAACGATAGATTAACCGCTTGTTTTGACACAAGTAAAAGCATAAAATATAAATATAAGTCTTTAACTCGTAGCCCAAGCTTTAGCTTGTAAACAACTAAGGCAAACTAAAGCTTGGGCTACGATGGCCATGTTAATAAAATTGTGATTTGGAGGGAAATGACCGAGAAAAAAAGCGCCGAAATAGCTTCATATTTGGATTTCGCCGTCAGCAACGATGCTTCCGATGTCCATATTAGTGTCGGCGTGACTCCTATGGTTAGAATTGATGGCAAGTTGACCAACATTCCGAATTCACCTGTCATCACTCCGGACAAGGCGCGCGAACTCATTTCTACTTTTGCGCCGCCAGAAATGATGACTACCATCACTCAGAAGAGGGAGATTGATTTTTCCTTTGGTTACAAGGCAATGCGTTTTCGAGCAAATATTTATTTCCAAAAAGGCACAATGTCAGCTTCTCTCCGACTTATCCCCAAGACAATTCGTACTATCAAAGAGCTTGGCCTGCCTCCAATTTTGGAAAAATTTACGGAGCACAATCAAGGCTTTGTGATTTTGACCGGGCCGACCGGTAGTGGCAAATCGACGACTCTGGCTGCCATGATTGACAAGATCAATACTGAAAAGAGAAAACATATTGTCACGATCGAGGATCCGATAGAATATGTCTTCGAGCACAAGGAGAGCTTGATTACACAGCGTGAAGTTGGCTCTGATACCAATTCAATCGCAAGAGCACTTCGCTCTTCACTGCGCGAGGATCCCGATGTTGTTCTGATTGGGGAAATGCGCGACTTGGAGACGATTGAGGCTTCATTAACCTTGGCTGAGACGGGGCACTTGGTTTTGGCGACTCTTCACACCAATTCGGCAGCCCAAACGGCTGATCGTATTATCAATGTATTTCCACCACATATGCAACAGCAAATTTCGAGTCAGCTTGCCTCTGTTTTGCTCGGTGTTGTGTCGCAGCGATTGATCCCGAAAGTGGCAGGAGGTCGTGTCTTGGCTTGTGAAATAATGCTTGCCAACAATGCAATCAAGAGTTTGATTCGGGAGGGCAAGACTTACCAAATTCCAAATGTGATTCAAACTTCGGCATCCGAAGGGATGATCACATTGGACAAAGTGTTGGCTGAGTTGGTTTCGAAGGGAGATATCTCTCTCGAAGACGCGCTCAATTATGCCAACGACCCGAAGAGTTTCAAGATGATGGTGTATTAGTAAGAGCTAAGAATTAAGGATTCAGAATTAAGAATTAAGAATCAAGAATTAAGCTTGTCGGATAGAAAAATATCAAAACATAATTCTAGAAACTAAAAACTACAAGCTAAAAACTAAAAGATATGGCTAGATTTTTATACAAAGCGAAGAACAATCAGGGCGAAGTGGTAACCGGCACAGTGATGGCGCCGAACCATTTTGATGCTGAGCAAGTATTGATCAAACACAATTTGGTCCCGACCGATATTGTACTCGATCATCAGATTAGCTTCTTCAGTCGATTCTTCGGCAGGGTTTCAGCCAAGGACAAAGCCGTCATCGCCAGACAGTTGGCGACCATGCTTTCGGCTGGGCTACCTCTGGCCAAGGCTATCACAATCCTGACCAAGCAGGCCAAAAATGAGTCACAACGCAAGATTTTCTTGGAGATTTACAAGGATATTGAGCAAGGCTACAGCTTTTCGGTCGCTCTCTCGCGCCATCCGCAAGCCTTCGATCGGGTTTTTGTCAGTATTGTAAACGCTGGCGAATCAACTGGTAAGCTTGATATTGTGTTGAAGGAATTGGCAAATCAGCTCGAGCGAGATAGCTCTTTCAATTCAAAAGTCAAAGGTTCTCTGGCCTATCCGGGCTTCATTTTCGTTGCGGTCATCGTTGCCGCCTTTGTTATGATGGTTGTGGTCGTCCCGAAGTTGAAGACAATGTTTGATTCCCAATCGATGAGTTTGCCCATGACGACCAAGCTGTTGATTTCGACCTCTGATTTTGTCGGGGCGTATTGGTGGTTGCTTGTGCTCCTGATTATCGGTGTATATATGGGCTTCCGTTTCTGGATTGCGACATACGAAGGCGGCCGAATTTTTCATCGGATTGAAATGAAAATACCAGGACTAAAAACGATTCTAGAGGGGCTCTATATGTATCGCTTCACCCGAATCTTGGCGATGCTCTCCGGTGCAGGCGTCCCACTCCTTGACTCATTACACATTGCTGGTTCGGTTATTGACAACCCTGTTTATGAAGCGAGCATTCGGAATGTTTCTGTTCAGATCGAGAAGGGTGTGCCGCTTTCGGTTCAACTCCTGAAGGAGCCTATCTTTCCGCAGCTGATTGGTAACATGGTTGCGGTTGGTGAGGAGACAGGGGAATTGGACAAAGTTCTGGACAAGGTGGCTGATTATTACGAGGAGGCGACCAATGATATGGTCAAGATTGTGACTTCTCTGGTCGAGCCTGCTGTTCTGATCCTTGTCGGTTTGGCTGTCGCTTTCATCGTCTTTGCCATTTACTTGCCGATTTATCAGCTGAACAGTTCGGCCGGTAGCTAATTATCCACAGGAATTTGTTGCTGCACTAGCCACAATATTGTACAATATACTAGCATATAAATTTATTAAATATTCTGACGAAGTTTTCTCCTACTTTGGTCGATCAAGGAAAATTTTGTCGCAAATTACTGATTCACTTATGCACCGTAGTCCAAGCTTTAGCTTGCCAGTATAACATGCTAAATCGTGGTCTATGAATGTATGCACAGGATGAATTACAAAGCAAAGTAAAAATTTATTTTAAAAACGGAGGGAATTATGAAAAAAGCCTTTACATTAATTGAGCTTCCTGCAGTGAGAAAGCGCGCTTTTACGCTTATCGAATTGTTGGTCGTTGTTGCAATCATTGCCATTTTGGCGGTCACAGTGGTTGTTAGTCTGAATGGAGCACAGAGGAGAGCACGAGAGAGCGCAGCACTTTCGAATATAAATCAAGCGTTGTCAATGGCTATTCAATGCAAAACTTTGGACGCTGCTCTGTTGGCAAATGCTGGTGTTGATCCGAAAGGAACAAGCGTATGTGCATCAAGTTCAGATATTAACGCTACATGGCCGAAGCTAAGTGGATATACATACACCGTTACCAGTACGGTTGATTATGTTACTGCGGTTACGTTTACTACTGGAAAAACAGATGACCACGAATTGACTTGTGCTTTGGCTGGTTCATATGTTCCAAGTTGTACATTAAGCACGACTGATACTTTCAGATAGAGATATCGATTTGGCAACAAATTAATAGCTCTTGGCTTTTTGGCCAGGAGCTATTATAATTAAGGAAGCAAAACAAACTAAAGTTTGATATATGGTTACTTGGTAGCCCTAGCTTTAGCTTGTACAACACAACGGAGTCGGAGCCCAAGCTTTAGCTTGTCAAAATAAGCAAATTGAAATTGTTCTCTAGAACTGGAGTCCAAACTTTAGTTTGTCACAATATTAAATCATGGAGCAGTTATGACATTGGCAATCGGTATCATCGTTTTCCTGACCGGACTCTCGATTGGGTCGTTTCTCAATGTCGTTATTTTGCGAATTGACAATCTGCAGTCAATCTTGACTGAGCGATCTCAGTGTCCCAAATGCAAGAAGATTATCAATTGGTATGACTTGATTCCGTTTCTCTCCTTCATGTTGCTCAAGGCGAAATGCCGTTTTTGCAACGAGAAAATTTCTTGGCAATATCCAATTGTCGAAGTTGGGACTGCCTTTTTGTTCCTTTTCTTGTTCCTGACCCTGGGGCTTAGCTGGGGATTAGTTTTCTATGTCATCGTCTTCTCTCTCCTGACTGTTCTCTTCGTTTACGATCTGAAGACAGAGACAGTGCCCGAGGTACTGGTCTGGATTGCGCTCGGGTTGGCAGTTCTTGGCGGCTGGTATTATGGTCATTTTGGATTATCTTCGATGTTGCTGGGTGCTCTAATAGGTGGTGGCCCACTCGCTCTGCTTGTATATGTTTCCAAGGAGCGCTGGATGGGAGTAGGGGATATCAAGATCGGTTTGATCTTGGGAGTTCTGTGTGGATATCCTAGGTCAGTCGTTGCAATGTTCTCGGCCTTTGTGATTGGCTCAGTTGTCGGGATTATTTATCTTTTGCTGACCGACAAGAAAGTAAGCCAGAAGGGTTTGAAGAAATCCCTGCCATTTGCTCCATTTATTATTCTGGCTACCTTGATTGGTATTACTTATGGAGATAGAATCTTGCATTGGTATTTAGGTTTTCTTTCGTAGATAAATTTGCATACCTTGCTCAAACTTTTGTCTGTTGGAAGCAAACTAAATCTTGGGTTACGTGTGAAACTGGAGCGCAAACTTTAGTTTGGGACTACCAAGCTGAAGCTTGTACTCCGAAATGTCAGTTCAAACTTTAGTCTGTTAAAAACATATAATTAGGAGGGGTAAATGAAGAAAATTAAATCAGGTTTTACTTTGATCGAGTTACTTGTAGTAATTGCAATTATTGCGATACTTGCTTTAGTTGTAATTGTCAGCTACGACGGGGTCAAAAAGCGTGCACGAGACACTCGTCGTCGTGCTGATATCGAGACGCTGGCAAGTGCGTTTGCGATGTATAGACTTGATGCTAAAACTTATGAATTACCCTCGGCCGAGGTTACTTCTATTTCGGGCTACGTTAACTGTGGTGCTAAGAGCATTGGCGCATATTTGAAAACAAACGGATATTTATCTCAAATGATCAAAGATCCGAGTCACGACAGTACTTCTGGTCCTATTTGTACAGCTGACTATATGTATTTTGGCGGACCTACCACCTGTACAAGTGATGTGGCTTCTGTTTACGCTAAACTTGAATCGACGAGTGCAGGAGACACTGCGGCTGGAGTTTGTGGATATACCACAGCCTCAATTCCGACAAATGGCATGAATTTAGCCAAAGACTTGAATTAACAAAATGAAGCAAAGAGCCTACACATTGATTGAACTTTTGGTTGTTATTTCGATAATGGCTCTTTTGCTGGCAGCTGGTGTGCCGGCATTCCGGAGTATGAATGACAAGAGCAACTTTGCTGACAAAGTTGAAGAAATCACCGCCATGATGAATCAGACCAATATTTTGGCACTAAATCCCGAAAACAGCGAGGTTGCGAACTATCAGCTAGTCTTCGACTCGCAAAAGGTGACTTTGAGAAAAAACGGAGTTACCTCCAGTGATATCAAAGCGATAGATTTGGGCGTTAACAAAGAGTATTTCAATTCTCCTGACAAGATTACATTTATTTGTTATACCAACCGAAACAAGTCGTGTGACATTTCAAACAATGGTAATAAACTCGATATGAGCCCAGTTGAGTTGGTTGACCCAAATGTGCCGGCCGCCAAGGCTAGAGCACAATTTAATGTTAGGAGCTATCCATATAATGTAAGCGTTAGCTACATTTCGAGAAATTAATGAAAAACTCCAGATTACAAACGAAAAAAGCTTTTGGTCTGCTCGAGGTCTTGATTTCGGCTGGAATTATTGTGGTTATTTTGGGAGCGATGACGGTGGCGGCCAGACAGTCAATGAAACAAACGCAGTCGCTTCAGAATCGGGCTCAAGCTCTATATCTGGCGCAGGAAGCAATCGAGTCGCTGCGTCAGATGCGCGACACTAATTGGCTAAACAATACTGGCGACAACGGCTGGGACAATATGGTTTATGATGCGTCTGGTATTTACGGAAAGGTTAATTATTCTATTGCTAATAATTATGTCTTGAGATTTGATACCAATCGGTTTGGAGTTGCCCCGATCACCGATCCTAGCACTCAGTCAGAAATAGTCAAAATTGAAACTCCTGGCATTGAATTTAACCGTTATCTTCGGATAGAGAATGTTGGTGGGCTTATTCCAAACGACAATACTAATTCGGCCAAGCAGATTGTAATCAATGCCAAAGATCCAGCCAGTGATAATGCCATGAAGGTGACAGTAAATGTGAATTGGCTTGAAGGAGTGAGTACCAAATCGATCCAAATCAGTGAGATACTGACAAATTGGAGACCGATGTATTAAGTAAGGTAAATTAGTGAGCAGGTGAGTAGGTGAGCAAGTTATAAAGTTATCATCTTTATGTGTTGTCATTCCCGCGAAGGCGGGAATCTAGGCAGTACAATCCTGTCAGTTAATATGTGATTTAGATTATAAATATGCAGAACAAACGATTTAGAAAATTTAAAAAAGGTTTTACTCTTCTTGAGGTCTTGCTTGCCACGATCGTTTTTGCAGGGCTGATGTTGATTGTGACGGCAACAGTGACTCAGAGTATTTCCTATAGGAGCAAGATCAAAGCGCTCAGGGATAGCTCGATCGCGAGTCGGCAATTGATGGACGAAATTACGACTGACATTCGCAAACCAAAGACTGCGTTAAAAATTGGATTCAACAGTGCAATTCCTATAGATGTGAAATCAGGAGTAGCCATGTTTTCTTGTGTTGGAACCACTTGCACCCCAGAATATTCAACTAATACTGATATGACAGGGTCAAATGGCGATGCAACTGCGAATGTCCTGATTTTGTCCAATGCTGTTGATGGTAGTAGTGCTTCTCAGATTCATGTTTATGCTCAAAATGGTGACAGAACATATTTTTTGGAGTCACAAAGTGATACTTTTGACATAAATAGTTTTTACTTTTGCACAAGTTCCATTTCAGATGATCAATGTATTAGCGAGAAAACCAAGATTTCAGGTGAGAATATCAAGACGGTTCTTAGCTTTGGCGGTTTTTCAAATTTCGACAATGAAGCCATTTCTCCATACGTGGTGATCAAAATATTGGGAGGAAATATTGGTGGGACGAAACAGTATGAGAAAATTACAACAAATTTACGAACCCTAGTAACACTTAGGAATTATCAGGAGTAGGCAAATGGAAAACAATCAAATCTATATTAATACTGACGGTGGTTCGCGTGGCAACCCTGGTCCAGCTGCCATTGGAATTGTCTTTTCTGATATAAACGAAAAACAAATTTACGGATACAAAGAGTATATTGGTGAAGCAACCAACAATGAAGCCGAGTATAGCGCGATTCTCAAAGCACTGGAAATTCTGGCCAAAAGCCAGTGGCTAGTCCAAAACAACGCCTCGCACAATTCTGTTGTCTGTCGACTTGACAGTCAGCTCGTGGTGGAGCAAATTAATGGAAGGTTCAAGATCAAACAAGACCATCTGCGTGTTTTTGTGGACAAAATCAGAGGACTAATTTCAGCTTTGAAACTAAATATTTCATTTATTTATGTCCCGCGTGAACAAAACAAAGCAGCTGACAAACTGGTAAATGAAGCCCTCGACGCTGAACTAAGATAAGAAAAGATCATACTTTTTATGAAAACACTCAAAAATTATAAAATTCTTTGGTATGTACTGCTTCTGATTGTATTATCTGCTCTGAGCTATTTCTTTTTGCAGATACATCGTGACGACCCGATTTCTTCGATTGGCGAGGTTTCAAACACTGATTATGTCGATTCTTTAACTCCAAATTCGATTTCGACACTAGTCGTGCCTCATCACGATTTAGTGATGGACAAAAGACGGGCAGTATTTACAGAAGCGGCCAAGAAAACAAATCCCAAAACAGTAATTTTGGTTTCTCCAAATCATTTTGATACTGGGTCGGATTTAATTCAAACAACAGACCGGACTTGGACTCTGCAAGATGGCAAACTACTTCCCGACAAGACCAAGATTTCTAGTTTGGAGAAAAGCGGTGACGCTGTCCTTAGTGATACGGCATTCAACGGTGAGCACGGTATTGCAAATATTCTAGACGATATTTACTCGACATTTCCAAACTCGGAACTTGTGCCGATAATTATCAAACCCAACGCAAGCAAGGATTCTATTGTAAGCCTTGGCAAGGAATTATACAGCCTTTGCAGCAGTGACTGCCTTCTCGTCGCTTCTGTCGATGATTCACATTATCAGTCCGGAGCCTTGGCAGAGCTGCACGATGATTTGACAATTCGGGCGCTTAACAACCTAGATAATGATTTGATCTGGCAGGCTGAAGTTGATTCAAATCAATCTCTTGCTCTCGCAATCAATTGGGCAAAGTTAAATTCGACGCCCAAATTTAATCTTTTTGATCATACAAATTCGGATAAATTGGCAAGTGACCGAGATGGTGAATCGACTAGTTATATTTTTGGTTG
>JAPLVL010000056.1 GCA_026397135.1 Candidatus Berkelbacteria bacterium | reverse complement strand
GCTAATCTTGGTGCAAATATTACCGTAGCTGAGGAGAATGACACTGATCCGCGAATTTACGGACATCTTGAGTTTGGTGGAGTCCACAAATCAACGGGCCAACTTTTTGCAGAGTCAAATTCTAGTTTGCCGAATCACAGTGAAATGTATCAACCCAGGGGATCGATGGCGCTTGCGCGAGTAAAGGTCATGGAAATTGCGGACCGACTGACGCGGAAATTGGAGCAAATGCCGGTCAAAAAGCAAGGAAATTTCTTTAACTTCTTCAAACACTAAGAAGCTAGGCTGCTATATTATCTGGTAATATTCATGACGAATAGATGTTGAAATTTTAGAATGAATTTATACAAAGAAAGCGGACAAGAGAAATCTTGGCCGCTTTTGAAATTCGCTAAGTTTTGCCCTGATTGGGCATGGGGTGATAGGAGCGATGGTTCGATTCCGGATCCTCACCTCTCTCCTCGCCACATCGGTGGCAACGGAAAACCGGTTTTTTGTGAGGAAATTCGTGATTCGGAAACTTTTGCCATTCGTGCCTGGTAGCACCGCAGGCAAGACAGGTACAGTCGCTCCAGAGATGACCCAAGGTGTCGGGGTGAAGTGTTTGTCTGCACAAAATACAGACACAGCCATTGTAGTCATGGTGACTATCGCGGACTTCGCCGCAAGTTTTGCAGGTACAGTAGCTCCAGTTGTGGTTAGAAGGTTTCTTGGCCTTACAACCTGGTCGTTGGCACTTGCAGGTGCCTCGCCATTTATGAAGTCCAATCGAGCATAGGCAATGCATCGGCGCCTCCCTCAAAATGGTATGTCTAAAGATTAGAGATTGAGCTTGAAAAAGTCAAGGAATGTTTCTGAAAGTTTTTGAAAACCGTTGACAATAGACATGATAATGCTATAATCGTAATATCAATTTGAATCGTAGATGGGAGTACCGCCCCGGAGATTCGACGCAAGTCCAAGCGAATGGACAAATCAAGACCATATCGAGATGGAACCTTCCGACAAACTGTCGGGATCTCGAGACCGTGGTCTTTTTATTTTTATTAAATTTTAGCCATTTAGGTGCCCTAGGATGCTTAAGTTGCTTTAACAAGGAGTCAAATGACCGAAGAAAAAAAGGAAAAAAAAGAAAAACCAAGTGTCGAGACAATTCGTCACTCCCTAAGTCACATCTTAGCGGCGGCAGTGCTCGAAATGTTCCCTGAAGCCAAACTTGGAATTGGACCAGCAATCGAGAATGGATTTTATTATGATTTTGATCTGCCGAGGACTCTGATTCCTGAAGATTTGACAATCTTGGAAGACAAGATGAAGAAGATTATTGCCGCTGACTATTCCTTCGATCGCAAAAAGGAGCCGAAGGCAGAAGCGATTAAATTCCTCGAGAAGGCGGGCCAGCCTTACAAAATTGAATTAGCTGGCGAACTAAAGGATGACGAAGTTGGATTCTATGAAATTAAGAATGATGAGGGTAAAATTTTATTCGTCGATATGTGCGCTGGTCCTCATGTAGAATCAACCAAATTTCTTCGCTCGTCTGGTTTCAAACTTGACAAAACAGCTGCCGCGTATTGGCGAGGGGATGAGAAAAACTCGATGATGCAGCGTATTTATAGTCTGGCTTTCGAATCTCGTGACGAATTGAAAAATTACGAGCAAATGATGGCTGAAGCAGCCAAGAGAGATCATCGCAAACTTGGCAAAGAGCTTGGACTTTTCGTCTTTTCTGACCTAGTTGGACCAGGGTTACCATTGTACACACCCAAAGGCACAATTTTGCGCAATAATATTGCCAATTATTCCCGAGAACTTCGAGCCAAAATTGGCTATCAGGAAGTTCAGACTCCAAATATGAACAAGGCTGAACTTTTCAAAATTTCCGGCCACTATGACAAATACAAAGATGATATGTTTGAGGTTCACAGCCACTACACAGAAGAAGAGTATTATCTGAAACCAATGAACTGTCCTCAGCACACTCAGATCTTCGCTTCGGCACCGAGAAGTTACAAAGATTTGCCAATTCGGATTGCTGACATGGCTGTACTTTATCGTGATGAGAAGCCGGGCGAATTGTCGGGCCTGACCAGATTGCGAGCTTTTTGTCAGGACGATGGTCATTGTTTTTGTCGAGAAGATCAAATCAAGGAAGAGTTCATTGCTGTTCTGAGTGTGATCAGGGAGGCGATGACTCGATACGGGATGAATTATGATATTCGCTTATCTTTGCGCGACGAGAGCAAGAAGGAAAAGTATCTCGGTAGCGATGAAGTATGGGTCAAATCACAAAAAATGCTTCGAGAACTACTGGAAGACGAAAAAATTGATTTTGTGATTAGTGAAGGTGAAGCCGCTTTTTATGGGCCCAAGATGGACCTCCTGGCCAAGGATTCTCTTGGTCGCGAGTGGCAGCTTTCGACGATTCAGCTTGATTTCAATATGCCTGGTCGATTTAATCTTGAATATATTACCGAAGATGGTAGCAAGAAGACTCCGGTAATGATTCACAATGCTATCGTGGGATCACCAGAGCGGTTTATGGGTGTTTTGATCGAGCACTATGCTGGGGCCTTCCCTGTTTGGCTCGCTCCGATTCAGGCTCGGATTTTGCCGATCGCTGATCGACATTTTGAGTATGCTAGAAAGATTAGAAAAGAATTATCCGATGCTGGCATTCGTGTCGAATTAGACGATAGGACTGAATCGGTTGGTCGCAAAATCAGAGAAGCCGAGATGCAAAAAATCCCAGTCATGCTGGTGATCGGCGACAAAGAAATTGAATCAGGAAAAGTGGCTCTGCGTAAATACAAGGAGGGAGATCGGGGACAGGTCGAAATTCAGGAAGTTGTTAAGTCGCTCAAGTAGCCTAATATAAGGAATTTATGACCAAACTTATTGAGTTCAAAAATAGAGAAGGCGAAACACTTCGCGGTTTAATCGATGAGGCACCAGGAACCATGGCGGTTGTCTTCCTTCATGGATTCGAGCGCACTACGATTGAACCAAAATTCAAAAATATTGTCGATCGTTTGAAGGGTAAATTTACGCTTTTCCGATTTGATTTCACGGGGACTGGTATGTCCGACGGTGATTTTAGTGTCACAACTGTCGAAAAATTATCTTCCGATCTGGAGGCTGCCATTAGAGCCCTTCAGTCTGACCAGAGTGAAGTCAAGAAAATAAAATTTGTGACGCATAGCCTTGGGGCGGTTGTCGCTACTCTCTATTTGCGAGAAAATCCAGAAAAAGTTGAGAAAATTTTGGCCATGGCACCAGCCTATAACCAGAAAGAGTTACAAAGATACTGGTTTGTGCGCTCTGAAATGAAGAAGGCTGATCCGCCGGTCGAAATTTCTTGGGACAATTACAAAGATTATCTCGACGAAAATGCCTTTTTCGAATATTGTCGCAGTGATCGAATGTCAAAAGCTCATTTACTGCAATCAGCATACAGCGAGGAAGTGGCTGAAACCGACTACCAGATTTTGCTTGACGAAGATGTCACGCGAAAGTTGATGATTGTTCAGAGCGTGCTCGATGACAAAGTCCCTTTTCATAGCAACAATCAGTTGCCAGCAGAGATAAATTTGCTCAAACTGGAAATCGGCGATCATGATCTCGAGTCGCCAAAAGCAGTTGAGAAATATCTCGACAAAGTATTAGAATTCATAGGATAATGTGAAGCCAGGAAAAGACTTTATCGGAATAGGGGCTTTCGGCTTAATTTTCAACGAAAAAGGCCAATTTTTGTTGATTCGGACGCGACCGAGTGACAAAAAATCCAAAGATTATGACAATATATGGTCGATGCCAGGTGGTACGATTGAATTTGGAGAAACTGTGGGGGAAGCGTTGGCTCGTGAAATCAGAGAAGAAACAGGATTGGAAATCAGTGCTCCATCCCTTC
>JAPLVL010000040.1:7037-17988 GCA_026397135.1 Candidatus Berkelbacteria bacterium | reverse complement strand
AAGCCTTGACAGAGTGGTTGGTCGAATACAATTTTGAGAGACCACACCAAACTCTTGATTACCTGACACCTTTTGAGTATCTTGAGATTACATTAGAAAAACAACAAAAGTTGTTACCAACGTACTCTGCCAGTGCAGTCTATTTTATTTTTCATAATAATTGATTACAATATTATTAATCAGTGTAATTGTGCTAGGGGGATAAAGTTAGAAGGAAATATATGATAAATGTGATCGAAGTAAATAATCTTGTGAAAAAGTATGAGGATTTTGCCGCAGTTGACGGGGTGACATTTGATGTTAGAAAAGGAGAAATTTTCGGCTTGCTTGGTGAAAACGGCGCCGGAAAGACTACTACTTTGGAAATCATTGAAGGTCTGCGTCGCTTGACCAGTGGTACGGTAAAAGTTTTGGGTGAAGATGTAAGTCTCGGCTGTTCTGATCGAATTAGAGAAAATATTGGAGTTCAGCTTCAGTCGTCTGCCTATTATAATTTTCTGACTCTGAAAGAAATTCTCAATTTGTTTGGCGGTTTTTATAAAAATTCAATTTCTTCTGATGAACTTCTCAATATGGTTGACCTGAAATTTAAGGAGAAGTCTCTTGTCAAAGATCTTTCTGGTGGACAAAGGCAGAGGTTTTCGATTATTGCAAGTCTAGTCAATGATCCGGAAATTGTTTTCTTGGATGAACCTACGACCGGACTTGATCCAATAGCCAGACGCAGTCTTTGGGATTTGATTGTCAAAATCAAATCGCAGGGCAAAACCGTTATTATCACGACCCACTACATGGAGGAAGCCGAAGTGTTGTGCGATCGAATAGCAATTATGGATAAAGGGAAGATATTGAGAATAGGGGAAACCCACAAATTGATTGAAGGGACGAAGAAACCGTACAAGATAAGCTTTGTTGTTGATAAGGACAATAAGGGCGAATTTGTCCTGAAATTGGAGAAATATGGTCAAATTCAAAATCTGGCAGGTAAATCAAATCATTTTGAAATGCATTTGAAATCGCAATCCGATGTAAATAAATCGGTTGAGATAATTCACAAATTGAACCCCGAATCATTGACGGTTGGTCGGGCTTCCTTGGAAGATTTATTTGTTGAACTGACTGGCAAGAGGGTAGAGGAGTAATGTTCAAATTATTTTTTCCAAATTTAAAAATGTTATTCCGCAATCGCCAGCAACTATTTTGGGCATTGATGTTTCCTCTCTTGTTCACCTTTATCTTCGGTTTTTTCTTCGGTAAAAACTCAACTACTGGGGAAATTATTTTGATTAACAAATCATCGACTGAAATTGCTACCTCCCTAGATAGAACTATTACTGACAGTGGAGTTTTCAAAGTTGATACAAATTATTCCGATATCGAAGCAGCTACTGATCAGGTCAAGAAGGGCAAGGTTGCGGCTGTGCTTGTAATTCCAGAAAACTTTGGGACGGTATCACCTGATGCTTCCAAAACTTTGGAGGTAATCGATGATCCAGCGAATGCTACGACCAATGTTGTTCTCCTGGGGATCCTTGATAAGTTCAATGCTGCACTTACATTTCAGCTAAACAAAATTAGTGAGCCCGCTTTCACTGTTGACGAGCAAAAGACAAATACGAGAAATTTGAGCTATTTCGATTTTGTTTTGGCAGGACTTCTCGGACTGGCTTTGATGAACGCTTCGATTATGGGAATCGCTATCACAATGGCGAAATATCGTGAGGACAAGATATTTAAACGGCTGACGGTGACGCCGATGAAGAGTTGGTGGTTTATTATTAACGAGGTTCTGTCTCGGCTGGTCTTGAACTTTATTCAAATTTCTATCATTTTGCTGATAGGGCGATATATGTTTGACGCACATATTTATGGCAATTATTTCGTCATTTATGCTTTAGCACTTTTGGGCGGAGTCTTGTTCCAGCTGATCGGCTTCGCGATTGCCTCGATTGTGAAAACAGCCGACGCAGCGCAGGGTGCTGCGATGGCAATCACGATTCCGATGATGTTCTTGGGTGGGGTGTTTTTTCCGGTTGATGGATTACCTAAATGGCTTTTCTCAATTGTTCAGTATTTGCCACTAGCGCCTTTGCTTCGGATGATTCGGGGGGTAGCTCTCGATGGAACTTCGCCATTTTTAGTCCCTTCAAACATGATTTTGGTTTTGGCTTGGATCGCGTTTTGTTTGATCTTCGCCAGCTGGAAATTTAGATTTAGCGAAGAGTGATAATTATAAAAATGATATTTTTCGCTCCACAACGGAGCAAAAGGAGGGAATTTGATCGAACTAAAGGGCGCAACTAAAATGTACGAGCTGGGGGGTGAGAAAATTTATGCCCTTGATCATGTTGATTTGAAGGTGGACAAAGGTGATTTCATTGCGATCGTCGGGCCCTCTGGCTCAGGCAAATCGACGCTGGCAAATATTATTGGTGGGCTCGATGTTCCAGACGAAGGGGAAGTGCTGGTTGATGATGTGAATATCGCCAAGGTAAACGATGCAACAATTTCAAATTACCGGAACAAGAAAATCGGCTTTATTTTTCAATCATTTAATCTTCAGCCGACATACACGGCTCTAGAAAATGTGATGATCCCGCTTATTTTTTCTGGAATTTCGCTTTCACAGCGCAAGAAACGAGCTTTTGAGTGTTTGAAAGCAGTTGGGCTTGAAGATAGGGTAAGCCATATGCCGAATCAGCTCTCTGGTGGGCAGAGGCAAAGAGTGTGTATTGCTAGAGCGCTAGCCAATAATCCGGAAGTTATCATTGCTGATGAGCCGACCGGAAACTTAGATTCAAAAAAAGGAATAGAGATTGTTGAGCTACTCAAAGAATTAAATCAAAAATCCGGAATTACTCTTGTGGTAATTACCCATGATCCAGGTGTAGCCAGGCAAGCGAAGCGAGTAGTTGAAATTAAGGATGGGAGGATCCGATGAGATTTTTTGATTATATTCGACTGGCCTTGAAAAACTTGACCAGACAAAAAGCAAGAACTACCCTGACAATAATTGCAATTACTGTTGGCTCACTCTCGTTAATTTTGATGATTTCGATATTGATTTCCGTTCGCCAATCTCTGATGGATACGTTCAAAGCGATGGGTGCATTTAATTTGGTCACGGTGGTTCGTGATCCTAACTCAATCGATAATACCAACTTGATTGGCAGTGGGAATAATTCACCAACCGATGATAATACCAAGAAGATTGATGATACGACACTAGCTGCGGTCAAGAAAATGCCAGGAGTTTCTGATGCTGTTGCTATCCCGGCTGGGCCGTGGTTCAAGACAATGCGTCTAGATGGGAACGACAAGAAGACTTGGTCTAGTCTCTTGGCTTCTGACCCAAGCGCGGATGTCTTCGACCTTATCTTGGTAGCGGGCAGGAAACTCAATTCAACCGATATGGACAAAGTTGTGGTCGGTTCTGATTTTCTCACTAAATACGGTGATCCCTCGAATCCCTCAGGATTGCTTGGGAAAAAAGTTTTGTTTTCTTCAGACAAAGGAGCAGGTTATCCTGACTGGGGTGATTTACCGCCCAAACCACCGTTCAACGCAGACAAAAGTTGGTGGGATTCACAGAATCAGGGTAGTCTCGAAATTTCAGCCGAAATTGTAGGGGTTGCTAATAATAGTTCTATGGACAGTCAACAAAACTATATTACGCTTGGTTGGGCTCACAAGCTCATGACTCAACTTACTTGGCAGGAGGATGACAACGGGATGAAGGAGTGCCAGCAACAGCAGCAACAGCAGCAACAAGCGGTAAAAATGTCTGGAAATTATAGCAACAATAATTCCTCTGCTTGTGATTCATTTAGAACTATGACCCTGGTCAAGACAGACAATTTCTTAACGAACGGCTACGGTTCGATTATCGCCAAAGTATATGATACTTCAAAAATTCAATCGGTAGCTGATCAGATCACGAAACTTGGATACGGAGCGGTGACGGCCCAAAATATGATTGATAATATAAATAATGCAATGCTGATGGTGGGAATTGTGTTGTCAGTTATCGGCGGAATTTCACTTTTTGTGGCGGCGATCGGAATTATCAACACGATGGTAATGGCAACCTTCGAACGAATCCGTGAAATCGGAGTAATGCGGGCGTGTGGTGCAACTCGGGCAATAATTCGTAGATTATTCACCTTTGAGGCAGCATTGCTTGGTTTTTGGGGCGGTGTTTTTGGACTGGTTATTAGCTTTATTCTGGTACGGGTAGTGAAAATACTTGTTACAAAATATGGAGCTAGCCTGGGCAATTTGCCGATCAGTAATATTGGTAATTTCCCATGGTGGCTGGTTGTTTCAGTGATCGTTTTCACAACTTTAATCGGCATGTTGTCTGGACTTGGACCAGCAATTCGGGCGGCCAGACTAAATCCGGTTGACGCATTAAGGTATGAATAAGTATGATAATTTAATGAAACAGAATCATTCTAAACTTAAAATCATTATTATTTTGTTTGTCATTCTATTTTGTTTGTGCGGATATTGGGTTTTGTATCTTCGAAAAGCACATAGCACCTTCGAAAATTATTACAAATTTCGTGGCTGTACTGAATTACTGAAACAGGCGGAGGATTACGGTCTCTGCAAAATCAGCTCTGGCCAAACAATCAAAATTGTAAAATATCAGGGCAAGTGGTTTCTGGATGGTGACTTGCCAAACGGGTTTTTATCTTTTTAGAAAATAATCAGGAGGAATAATGGAGCAAGAACTGGAAGCCAAACCAGCGCCAAAATCATTCTTCAAAAGATTTTGGTTTGTTTTTGTTGCAATTATATTACTTTTGGGAGGGGCTTGGATTATCATGACGTTTGTTGTTCACCCAAAGAGAGGGGATAGTGGTTCGATCGTGGACAAAATAATGAATTCAACAGGAAGTTATTCGAAATGTCCGGACAATTTATCGGGAATACTGACTTACCAACTGATGGACCCCAAATATATTGGCTCGATGATACCTCTTGGCAATGTTGCGCCTCCTGGACATACCAGTCCAGTTGATCATATTTATTTCAATGTTAATAGTGACGATCAGATCCCTCTGTATGCTCCAGCAAACGGTTGGATCACACATATTATGGCCAACTCAGCCAAGGCGACAGCGACGAGTGATTACAAATTTGACAGTTATGTCGTGACTTATACTATTTGTGACGGATTAGTCCTTGATTTCGCTGGTTATACAGATGTGTCACAGTCAATTCAGGACGAATTGGCCATGAAAAAGGATGCGTGCAAATCGGGTATTACAAAAGTTGGGCACGACAGTGCCGCCGAGCAACAGTGTGATTATGCTGATCTAGAAATTCCTGTTACTTCAGGTGAATTGATTGGCCATACCCATCGCGAAAAACAGGCAAATGGTGGATACACTATTCCTTTTGAAATCTGGACGGCCAATTACAATTTACCATCGCCTGCACAGACTGACTGGAGCTACTATGACGATGATCGATATGCGCACAACTACTGTACCTTCGATCTCTACTCAGGAGATTTGAAAAATCAATTTGACACTAAATTCGGTAGCTACAATATTGCAACAATTAAAAATAGTGACGGCACGATGAGTGATGGAGCCCCACAATTCACTCAGAGGACAGTCGCGCCGGTTTGTGGTAAAGTTGACCAGGATGTTGTGGATACGATTCAGGGAATGTGGTTTAGTCATAAGCCCGACCAGAGCGATAAAACTGGTAGTGTCGGGGCGACCGGACAAGGTATTTCCATCATTCACAATAATATTGATCCGACTTACGGTGAAGTTTCGGTTGGTGGAGAAATGAACAACAGCTACACTGCTGTGTTGGTCTTCCCTCCAGCGCACTCAGGAACGATCAATCGCGAACCGTCTGAAATCAAGGTTGATGGGCAGATATATTGCTTCCAAGACGACAACAAAAAAAACCTTTCCAGTATGGGGGGTAGTGGAAAGGTGCTCATTCAATTAATTGATGATCACCATATCAAAGCGGAAAATCAGGCTGGTAGCTGTAGTGCAAACGAATCTTTCAAGACATCATACAATTTTTCAAGGTAAAGCATTGTAATTTTGAGTTGGTCTCACTAATATTATATCAACATAAAAAAGGAGAATTGTGTCAGAGAAAAAGGTAGAAATCGGTAAGGCGATTGGTTATGGCTGGGATTCAGTGAAGAAGGATTTCTGGTATTGGGTCGGAATTGCTCTGGCGGTCTGCGTTATCGAAGGAATCGGGAGTGGCGGCAAAGGACATGAGGGACTTGGAATTCTTGGGATTTTTCTATCGGCTTGGATGAGTAGCGGTTACAACAAGATTATACTTAAGTATTATGATGGTAAGAAGCCTGAGTTTGTTGAACTTTTCACCCAGTTAAAATATTTCTGGCGAGTTCTTGGCGCTGCACTTTTGATTGGGTTAATTGTTATGGCAGGCTTAGTATTGCTTGTAGTTCCAGGCATTTTCTGGGGATTGAAGTATATGTTTACAGTAATACTGATTATTGACAAAGATCTAGGTATTCGCGAAGCCATGGCTGAAAGTGCGAAGATGACGGCTGGTATCAAATTTCCATTATTTGGCTTTTGCCTAGCTTCTCTTGGGGTTATGATTCTTGGCGCTATTGTCTTATATAAAAAATTGGCAACTAGTAAATAAGGAGTGAGAAGACAGAAGAAAAATGTGATTGTGATCATGACAAAAAAGATTTGAAAAAAGCTAAAGAGGAGTGGGAGAAATGTTGTCCTCCTAAATACTGGCATCATGGGAATCGTGGTGGAATGAGTGGCGGCGGCATGTATTGCCTTGGTGTAATTGGGACGGCGGTTTATTATATTCAACAAGTTAGCGGTTTTGGGCCAAGCATTGTTGCGATCCTGAAAGCTATCGTGTGGCCGGCCTTTCTGCTCTATAAGTTTTTTACAATGCTGCATATGTAATTTAAGAATAAAATTTGAATATGAAACAACTGGATAAAAATCTTGTTGCGCCGTGTGGCATGAATTGTGGACTTTGCCAACATTATTTGCGTACAAAAAATAAGTGTCAAGGTTGTAATCTCGGTCGGAAAGTAAATAACCGACCAATAAAGTGTGGTATCAAGCTCTGCAAAGAGCGAAAAGGGAATTTCTGTTTTGAATGCGACAAATTTCCCTGTGATCGGCTGAAAAGATTAGACAAAAGATATCGGGAAAAATACGGAATGAGTGAAATTGAGAATCTTGAGCATATTCGAGATTTCGGCATGGCAGAGTTTGTCGAGAAAGAAAACGAGAAATGGGTTTCTTCAGAAGGTGTTTTGTGTGTCCATAACCAAAAGCATTACCAAAAATAAAAAAGGAGAAAAATGGAAGACGCATTGATTTGTCAAAGTTGTGGAATGCCGATGATGAAAAAGGAGGATTTTGGCACAAATGCTGACAACAGTCAGAATGAAGAATATTGCACTTACTGTTTCCAAGGCGGAAAATTTACTTGGGAAGGAACAATGGATGAAATGATAGAGAAGTTGACTCTGATGGCTGGGAAAATGGGCCTGACCGAGGACGAAGCTCGCAAGATGGCAACTGAAAATCTACCAAAATTAAAACGTTGGGAAAAATAACATTTTGCTTGCCAAAAACACAATAATGTGATATAAATCAGATATATTCATTCGAAAAGTACTGGGAGATCCGGTACTTTTTGGACAAGGGGGTAAAGTCAATGGATGCCGAACAGCGGTATGTGCCGATTATTCGACTGCATCCATCGGGCGAGGATCTTGGAAGTCTGCGAGGGGTTCTCGACCTTGAGACGGCGAAGATTCAAAAGGTAAATTCTACCACCTTTCCTAGTATGTTTGTGCTGCACAATGTTGATGGAGAGCAAATTCTCCACCAAACGACCTATGGTCTTAAGCAGACATATCCAGGGTGGAAAAATAATTTGAATTTCCCGTTGACCAATGATCATATGGTCTATGCTGGGGCGAAGATCGTAAACAATTTTATTTTCGAAAATCTTTGCAAGATGCTGGACGAGCGCCCTACCGTGCTTCCTGAAATGGGCAAGGCATGGTTGGCCGGGCTTGAGGCCGATGGCGGAACCCTGAAACTCTATCTCCAAAACGGTGATCAGAGTTTCTCTGACCTTTTCCGACTTTGGCGGTCGCAGCGCTCGATGATTGAGCAGAAGCAAGCAGCTGCGTTGCTGCAGAATCTCAAGACCAGTTTGCTCGAACAGGTGGTCACTCAGTATTCCTTCGTAGAATAAAACTCCTTTTCCTTTGGGTGGCCAATATTGGCCACCCAAAGGAAAAGGAGTTTTATTCTACGAAGGACAATATTGGCCACCCAAACTTTGTAATAAATATTATTGCAGACTCACCCGATCCTAGTAATTTTAACAATATGTCCTTAAATAATCTTGGCCGTAGTAAAATACACGACATTTTGAAATAAATGAGTAAGCAAGTTGAAATATTTTTCTGATTTGGTTATGTTGAAGTTGGAGGTGGGGCTATGGTTGATCAAAGTTTAGTTTTGTGGTTTCGCGAGTCACATGGTCATCGCGATGGACTCAAGACAACTCAAATGACAGTGCTTGGTCGAATTATAAATGATGATTTGATTCATGCGCTTTGCGACTTCATAAGAGTGGTATCGGACGAGCAGTTGCTCGAAGCGATTGATTTGCTTCGTTTCGGCCTGGCCGATCCTTTCTATCGCCGCTATTTGATCAAGAGACCAAGGAAAGATCTGATCATTCAGACTTTGTCCGAGATCGCTGTGACGGGGAATCATGCAGATGAAATCAATGCCTTGATCAAAGAAGCGAGAGCACTTTTGCTTGCTTCCCAATAATATCCGGCCCGAGATTAATTTCTCGGGCTAATTTTATACAGTTAATTTGATAAAAAAATGCGGCGGAAGTTCCTAGCTTCCGCCGCAAGAGTAGATTATTCCCAGCCCTTCTTTTTCAAAATTCGTGTGTATCGGTATGGGGGCTGGTATTTGTTTACATGGATCCGTCGGCTTGTTGGGACGGAAAATTCTTCGGAGAAAATTCCTTCCCATTCATCGTCATTGAACGGATCGATATAATTGAACTCGGGATACTCCATATAGCTCTTGTTCAGGCTATACCAGGAGGAGAAAACAAAGATTTGTTTCCCCAGTTCTTGTTGCTCCTTCAAGTAATGGATGTATCCTCCATCGCCAGCAAAGACGGCAATGGCTTGGGTAGTCGGGTGCGTCAGAGAAATTCCCTCACGCATAATTTCGTCGATGTCTTCGCCCGGTTTACCAGGGATGACATCAAAGCCGCTTTTTCGGAGCGTTTCTGCTAACTCCGCCTCACGATTACTACGTCCCTGAAAGGTGTAGAAAGACATCTTCTTCACCTTTCCAAGATTACGAAGCATCTGTCGGAGGCAGAAGAAATCAACCATTTTGCCATGGCTGATCTGCATCTTGCTCCAGTTAGGCCCATCGATGTGGACCTCCAGAGTTGGTTTTCGGTTTGCAACAACCTTGGGCAGGAGAATTTCCCCCTCGGAAAGTTCTTTAATTTCGCCCTGGCTGTCGATTGCTATCATTGGAGGTTCCAGCATCAGCGAAGCAGTCGTTTTCATCTGCTTTCTCCCTTGCTGTGAAATTTGCCAAAGTTAATTATATAACAAAATGCTAAATAAGTCAACATTTGGCAGCGTTTTTCGCATTGATATTGTAGTTCCAACGAATTCGTCTGTCAAGGAAATTTCAAAATATCTTGCGTCTTTTTCTAAACTTGGCTAGACTTTAGGAAATAACGAAAGGTCAAAATGATTGTATTTGCAGGAATTGTTCCACATCCGCCGCTTGCTCTACCTGAAATTGGCAAAGAAGATAGCAAGAAGGTTAAAAAGACAGCCGATGCCCTCGAGAGGCTAGCAGAAGGACTTAATTTGGCTGATCCGGATACTATAATAGTAGTTTCGCCACATATGGTTCATTATCCTCATCTCTTCAATGTTTGTGGAATGCCAAAATTATCTGGAACATTTGAAGGTTTTGGCTGGATTGACTATCATTTCGATGGCAAAAACGACACAAAATTGGCGGCAGAAATTGTCGATAAATCAGAAAACAGTGGCTTGCCGGCAATTTTGTACGACAACGGCGATACCGAATATGAGCTTGATCATGGCGTGATGGTTCCATTGCATTTCTTGCTCGGAAAAATTGAACATTCGGTCAAAATTTTGCCGATGGGGTACTCTATTGCTTCCAGGGCTGAACATTTTGCTTTTGGCCAGGTGATTTCAGAAGTTTGCAACAAAAAGAGCAGTAATCGAATTGCTATCATTGCTTCGGGTGATTTAAGTCATCGTTTGCTCGATACTCCGCCAGCTGGGGAGAAAACGAATGGCAGGGAATTTGATAAGGAATTAATTGCTAGTTTGAAGAAGGGGGATGAATATTCGATCCTTAATATGGATGAAGAATTTGTCGAAAAAGCCGGAGAATGTGGCTATCGTTCAATTCTGATAATGCTTGGAGCGATTTCCGGCCGTAATTATGCACCAAAATTGTACTCCTACGAAGGGCCATTTGGTGTCGGCTACGCAGTTTTTGATATGGGAATCGAAGAAATTTAGTTCTATTTAATAAATCGAAATATAAACGCCGCGAATTAGGAGAGAAAAGAAGGCAGTCAGAGGCTTCATTGCGAAATCTAGTAGTGAAAAACCACTAAAACTACTAGCTACGACAAAAAGCAGGATGTAGGGGCCGAAGCGATAATAACTTTCGGTCATTTCTGGGCTCAGGAAATATTCGACCAAATGTGAACCATCGAGTGGCGGAATCGGTAATAAATTGAAAGCGGCTAGGCCAATATTCAAGCCAACCATCATTTCGATTATGCTTGAGACGAAGCCTGCTTGAATTAATCCGAGTCTGATAGGGAGATACAGCAGAAAAGC
>JAPLVL010000040.1:4252-6985 GCA_026397135.1 Candidatus Berkelbacteria bacterium | reverse complement strand
GCGAGACGGCAATATTGGCATATTTTGATTTGAAATTACGCGGATCGATCATAACTGGCTTGCCCCAGCCAAAACCAACTACCAGAATGAAGATTGTCCCCATCAAATCGAGGTGGGCAAGCGGATTGAGTGTTATACGACCTTCGTATTTTGCAGTTGGGTCACCAAAGCGATAGGCGACATAGGCATGGGCGAACTCGTGGAAAGAAATACTGATTACAATCATCAAAAAATAAATCAGAAGACTGATGATCGAAGCAACGAGTGAATAGTTGGAGTTGAATAATTGAAAAATCATAATAAAATGTTAGCTGCACTTGAAAAAGTATAGCATATTTGTTAAAATATGAAAGCCTAATTTACAATATAAAAATATCGGAGATAAAAATGGCTAGATGCGCTATATGTACGAAGTCGGCAGTTGCTGGAAATCAGGTTTCACACTCGCAGATTCATACCAAAAGAAAATTCAAACCAAACCTTCAGAAAGTCAGCGGACTGATGCTTTGTACTCGTTGTCTCAAGACTATCAAGAAGATTGAAAAAGAGATTTAATCATCAAATTTCTCGCCTAAATCGGCGAGTTTTTGATCTCTTTTGGCTGTTTCTTTGATGAAACACTCTTCGCAGAGTGTGTCTTCGGTCAGCGGCTCGAAGGGCACTTCATTTTTCTTGCCGCAGACTCGGCACTTGATCCACCAAAGTGGATGTTTCTCTCTTAATTTCTCTCGATTTTTGGCAGTACAGATCTTGCATCGTTTCGGCATGTTCTGGAGACCTCGCTCTAGGAAAAATTTTTGTTCGCCAGCGGTCCAGATAAATTTATTGCCGCAATCTTTGCAATAAAGTGATTTATCTGCCAGATCTTCAATATTTACATTTGTTGTCATATTAATCTCCGTTTCTAGACAAATTATACAATAATTACAAAAATAAATCCATTATTTTTCTGACTCATTGTCAAGAAGCTTGTAGTTTGGTAAATTGAGATAGTGAAAGCGCTGAAAAAAATTCAAAACGAAATTGAAAACGATTCAATTACTCATGCCTACCTTCTGATCGGTGCTTCTGATTCCGAAAAGGAATCCATTATCCAAGGGATTGTGGATAAGAAGCGATGCCTTTCAGCAGATATTGTGACGGTTGCAGTCGAGGAAGAAGCTGGCAAGAAAAGTGAGCTGAAAATTGAGCAAATACATCAATTTCTTCATCAGATCAATCTGTCAAGTCATGGTCCATGTCGTCTCGGTGTAATTTATGATGCTGATCGGCTGAATATTACGTCCGGCAATGCATTGCTCAAAGTACTTGAAGAACCAGCCAAAAATGTTATTCTGATTTTAATTGCCAAGACAGAGCAAGTTATGACAACTATCAAATCACGTTGTCGAACTTACCGCTTTGCGACGGCATTATCAGAAAATCATACAAAATCATACGATGAAATTATCTCGAATCACTTGTGGCAGAATTTCAAAAAAGTGGAACAAATTGTACAGGAGGGCCGAGTTGAAGAATTTATAAACGATCTGATTTTGTCCATGAGAGATGAAATGTTAGTCAAAAAAAGTTCAAAGATTGCAAAATTGATCAGACTTGCACAAGAAACACTGCAACGGATAAGAGGGAACGCCAATTCGAAACTGGCTTTAGAAAATTTAATACTAGAAATAACAAATTATGAGTGATACTTATATAAAAGTTCGAAGCGATAGTCGATTTTACACTGCAGATCATGGTAATTTGCAGTTAGTTGTTGGTGACCAGGTCCTGTTTGAATCTGATCGATGTCAGGAAATTGCCTTTGTGATAGCACCGGTAACCAAGCAGGAAGAGCAGAAAAATATTGATATCAACGGAGCTGTATCCAAAGCGGTAATAATTCGCCGATTAAACGAAAAAGATTTGGAACACGACAAAGAGCTGAAGAAAGAGGCGGTTGGTTTTCTGACTAAATGTCGTCAGATTGTCTCAAAGCACAATTTGCCAATGGAGCTGTTGGACGCTGACCTTTCCTTTGATAATACGAAATTAACCTTTTATTTCTCCGCCCCAGGACGAGTTGATTTTCGCTCCTTGGTTTCCGAGCTTGCTTCAACTTTTCAGAAGTTGATTCGACTTCAGCAGGTTGGGGCAAGGGATCGGGCACGCTGTGTCGGCGGAATTGGCCGTTGCGGTCAGGAATTTTGTTGCAAACGGTATTTGAAAGGGGAGCTTGAGTCAGTCAGTAGCGATATGGCCTATGATCAGAATTTGGCGCAAATGGGCCCCAATCGAGTAACTGGAGCTTGTGGAAAACTGATGTGTTGTCTCAAATACGAATTGGATTTTTACAAAAAGGCCAAGGCAAATATGCCGGCAGTTGGAAGCCGAATGACTGTATCACAGGGGAAAGGGATTGTAGTTAGTCAATGTATTTTGAAAAACACAGTCACGCTTGAATTTGAAAATAAAACATATTTGGAGGTTGATTGTACCCCGAAATCTTAATTATTGTTTCACTAGCCGGTGCTTTGTTTTTGCTTTTGCGACACTACCCGGAGGCAAAAAGCGATAAGCATTTTTTCGATATGGATAAAATCAAAGAAGTTGTCGGCAAGATGATGTCGAGAAGCAAGAAACCCAAAACTGTCGAAGCGATCAAAGAAGCGATAGAAAAGGATCAGGAAAAAATAGTACCGCCAGTTGTGATCGAGCGTGCAATTGCTGATTACGACGAATCTGATCATGATT
>JAPLVL010000040.1:0-4237 GCA_026397135.1 Candidatus Berkelbacteria bacterium | reverse complement strand
ATTGTTTGATGCCAATGAAGCTTTTGTTTCCAATGACTTGCGTGAAGCCGAAAATTTGGCAATTGAGGCGATTGTCAAAAACAAGAGATGTGCACATGCATATTTGCTTCTCGGAAAAATTGCTTTTTTTCGTGGCCAGTTCGACGACGCGCGAGAAGCATATACGACAGCTATCAAATGCAACAGGGGATTGGGCGAAGCGTATTATGGTTTGGGAAAAGCAGAATTACGCGAGGAAAATTTCTCAAAAGCCCTTGAAAATTTGCAAAAATCAATCGCCCTGGAGAAAGGTCATGCCGAATGGTATGCTGATTTGGGAAAAGCTTTCATGGGGGTTCGTCAATATTCTAAAGCGGCCAAAGTCCTGAAGCGAGCTTCTAGTCTCGATATTGATAACAAAGAGTACCGCGATTTGGCGACCGAGGCCGAAGAAAAGCAACGGACTCATTCATATTATTCGAACAGAAGCCACTAAACTGGTGTTGATTTTCGTGCCATTTTAATGGTACAATTTTCCCGTTAAATTCATAAGTTTCTGCCGTTGTAGCTCAGTTGGTAGAGCAACTCCATGGTAAGGAGTAGGTCACCGGTTCAACTCCGGTCAACGGCTCCATTTGAAAAATTGTTGGGATTAATTCGATAGCGTGATCCAAAATATCAAAAATAAGTACAAATGACCAAGTGATTGAATAATTTTGCAAAATAGGTTACAATAACTTGGAAATTGGTACTTGAAAATTGATATTTTTTGTTTGCTGGGGTAGCAAAGTGGTCAACTGCACCTGACTGTAAATCAGGCGGCTTATGCCTTCGTAGGTTCGAGTCCTTCCCCCAGCACCATTTGCCAGCTTAGCTCAACGGTAGAGCAACTGTTTTGTAAACAGTAGGTTATGGGTTCAAATCCCTTAGCTGGCTCCATTAAAATGTAAGAATTAAGAATTAAGAATTAAGAAAAAGGTACATTTGCTTTTTTCTTGTTTATACTTCGGAGATAATATGGCGAAAGATGCTAGAAAACTGATCACGCTGGAATGCGAGAAATGCAAGGCTAGAGGCTATCATACTGACAAAAGAATGAAAGGCCAAGATGTGATCAAGCGTATTGAATTGATCAAATATTGCAAGGTCTGCAAAGCTCGTACAAATCACAAAGAAACAAAATAGTGTGCAAGTAAGCAAGTAAACAAGTGAATAAGTAAAATGAAAATTACTTGCAACTTATTCACTTGCAAACCTGTACGCTATCTAGGGGCATAGTTAAATGGTATAACGGAGGTCTCCAAAACCTTTGTTAGGGGTTCGATTCCTCTTGCCCCTGCCAAAAAATCGCTAGTCTAGGACTAGTGATTTTTTGTTGCAGGCACTCTGGAATCGAAATAGTAATTGCTTAAATTTCGCTGAATGACTAGAATAAAAGAAAACAAAATAACTCAAGGATGGGAGAATGAAAACAATTTGGATAGTCCTAATCTCGTTCATAGCCACAGCTCTCATAGTCGGTGGCGGTACTTATTATTTTGTCCATAAGAATGCTGTAGATCAGAGAAATAATTTGCAGAATCAAATCAATAGCTTGAATGCGGAAATATCTACGCTTCAGTCTAACAACGCTTCCAGCAACAGTAGTAGCGCTAGCAATAGTATTAGTCAAAAGACTACCAAATCGACACTTGTGGATGGTAAAGTGTCGTACACGCTGCCTACAGGATGGCAGCTCAAAGGCGATGCTCCTAAATCGCTTGGACCTATAAAATCTTTGGCAGCTGTATTTTTGCAACCAAGCTCTAAACCAAAAATCGAATTCTCCGATGATTATGTCGCAACAGTTGCTGTTTTTGACACTGCTAATGCAAAGAGTGCGAAAGATTGGTTTGAAAATGTAGCACAAGGTGGATTTTCCCAACCAAATGATGTTACTAATAATTTAACAATTAATGGCAGAGATACCTATTATTTCAAGCAAATCACAAATAGCTACATTGATGTTAGATATATCATCTTTTCAGGGGAATATGTTGTTTATGTCTCCTCTCGAGTTTCAGCCACTCACTATGATGCTACTACTCAACAGCCCGATCAGCATACTGACCTAACCAAATATGAACCAGATATTCAATCAATTGCGAACTCATTAGTAATAAGTGACTAATTAGAATAAATTTGTGCCCTTATATTGGCCAATAATTGTAACTATATTTCGAACTTCTGCCACTGTGTAGAGTTAGTTATATAAAAAGTTCTAACTTCCTGTACTGTGCTCTGCCAAAAAATAACCACTCACGGAGTAGTTATTTTTTGTGTTAGGAGAATCGGACTGGAATCAAACTACCTTTGCTGATACCATTTGGAAGATAGGTCACAAAACTAAGTATTGAGAAAGAAGGAAAAAATGAAACAAGATATAATGGACAAGATAAGAGATTTTGCAAAGAAGCATTTTGTGAATAACAAAGATTCTGCACACAATTTTGAGCACGTGGAAAGAGTTTATAATCTTGCTGTTGAATTAGCTGAGGGCGAGGATGTTGACATAAATGTAATCAAAATAGCGGCTTTGTTGCACGATATTGGTGGGGAATTGGAATTGAAAGATCCATCCGGTCAGACCGATCATGCTGAGCAAAGTGTGAAGTTGGCAAAACCGTTTTTGCAGGGGCTTAATCTTCCTGTGCAGACGATTGAACATATACTCGATTGCATCTTGTCTCATCGCTACAGAACTGAGAATAAACCAAAGACAAAAGAGGCGATGATTGTCTTTGATGCGGACAAACTTGAGACTGTTGGCGCCATCGGTATCGCCAGGGCTTTTGTTTGGGTGGGCAAGAATAATGCCCATATTTACAAAACCGCCGATATAGAAAAATATGCGAATGAAAACTTGGGCGGTAAAGCAAATGGCAGGATTCAGGACAAAACAAAGCACAGTCCCCAAATCAATTGGGAAACCAAAGACAAACGTATTGTCGAGTACCTATACACTAAGAAAGCGAAAGAAATAGCCAAAAAGCGCAAGAAATTCTCTGAGAAATTTTTCGCAGAGCTAGAGAAGGAAATCAACGGAGCTAAATAGTGGATAACTTTACCATGATTGCTATATTGAGCTCTCCTGAGAAATATTTTTGCAATTATTGTTAAACACTATACCCGTTTAATCTTAGACTAATTACGAAATAAATAAATTTTCCAACAATCCTAAAAATATTAATAGATTGTTCAGAAACCTTGCCTATGGCTTACTCGTAGGTTATGTAAGCTAGAGGCAACGCTCATTAACAAATCATCAAATCCTTCTGTCATGTTTCGGTAAACATCCTGGCAGCTTCGGCTGATCTTGATCCCCGCGATAGCATGCTCAGCAACAACTCTGGCCGAGGAAATGGCTCGGTTCTGCTCTTTGTCAGAGTCAGACAGCTTATGGAGCTTAGAGTTTTTCTTAGGCAGGACAGTCTTAAGATTGCCAATCTTCAAGCCAAGGAAACCAGAATCGGTGCACGCTTTTATCCTTGAATCATGGCAAGTCAAATCTTCTTCGTCAATGATTCTCTTGTCATGGACTGTGCCATCCCTGGTGCTGGAGAGAAACAAAACATGTCTGGTCTTCGGATTAGCAATGATAACATTCTTCTTGGTATGACGCTTCTTCTTGCCTGAGTATTCACTCTTCTGACTGACTGGATTCTTTGGTCTGCGCTTAGCTCTCTCAATACCGTCAAGAGTGATGCCAAGTTCGGCTAGCTCGGGAATTTCCTGCAGTATTTCTTCTAGGCTTCTGCCCCTGCCTCGCATGGGCCTTGCATGGGCAAAACCGCAGGCTCTATCCAGTACAGGGAGCAACCGTTGAATCCAATCACAGGCTCGACTGTCCTCGAAACCGAAGAAGATGCCCTGGACAACCATTAATGGGTAAATTCTGACATAGACCAAGATGAAGAGCAGTTTATCTTCTAAAGAAAGTAATCGAGTGTGTCTGCCGCCACCATAGGCTCGTTTCCTTTCCTTGGAGAGAAATTCAGATTGAACATACATCTGCCAGCTGCTTTGAAACTTATCAAGCAAAGAGTAGAATTCTTCCAGCGTGAGCCCGCTCATTATCTGGAAGACTCTCGGTCGCTTTGAGAGCTTTTCAAAAGTTAACATTTTCCTCCAATTTGTGTTTTTGTTTTTCCTTTAAGCTTATTTTACCATACTTTGAGCTTAAAGTGTTATTAAGGTGCTTTAATTCGTAATAAGTCTA
>JAPLVL010000044.1 GCA_026397135.1 Candidatus Berkelbacteria bacterium | reverse complement strand
TTTAGATTTAGGTTTGAATTTGCTTTCTCTTTTGGGGAATGTTTAACGAGATTATCAAAATCATTCTGCTTTTTCTGCAGAGAGATTATTCTTACGCTTAATTGCTGACAATCAAGATCTGATTGCAAAGGGTTTCCCTCCAAGGATTTAAATGCGTCATTGCGAGTGTACTTGCACAATGACAAATCATTTATCTATTTTGAATATATTTTAACACAATCTTTGTTACGACAGTAGATTGAAATTATTTGCTAACTGACAGCAATTCAGCCGAATCGACGAAGCCGTCCTGCTTGACTGCCTGGAGGCCTGGATCGTTTATGACCGGATCTTTGATCTTGATCACGAGATTTTCACCATCAAGAATCCCATCGGCTGATTCGGCTTGGAAATTGCCAAATTTTTCGGTCGAATCGTTGTTGCGAAAACAGATCAGCTTGGAGACATAGCCAGCAGTAACATCGTCGAGTATTCTGGGCAAACCACGATTGGAAGAATAATCCATCGGATCGAAATTGAAGCAAGGAAGTCCTGTCTGGTCGGAAATGAAAAATTGACCGCTTAGCTCTGTCTCTCCGCTGAAGTAACTAGCGTTTCCATTTTCGGTGTCAAGTTTGGTAAGACTTAATTTACTGCCGAACTTTTGACCAGACGAAACTTTGGAAGGAATTGTGAGCCAGTTGGAATCATTTTGTTTGTAGGAGATCGAACTTAAGATCAAATTGCGCGCAAACGGTAGGGCTGATAAATCTGATTTGATCTCGAAAACCAAACCGCTAGCCGCAAGCTTGACTGTATTATCCGAAAAATCTATAAATATTTCCCGACCAAGCAAAGTCCTCTTCACTTCCTTGGTGCTATCGAAATTTAGCGCCAAATCATCTGGGCCTGTGTTGGGCAGAGAAATTGTTATTGGCGAGCGCAAGCTCGAATCAGTCTTGACGCTGATCGAATCAAACGACTCGGTAGCAATCCAGCCAGGTACGGTGTCAAATGCGATCGGCCAGCTACTCGATTCGAAATGCTTTGCGTTGCTGGTGTTATCTTGGATTGGCATGAAATCTTCACCGTTTTTCTGACTTAAGGCTGTCAAAATGTCATTTAGACTGGGAGAATTATTTTCGTTTTGAAAGAGGAAGTCTCCTGCCCTGGTTTTGAAAAATGTTTTGTCTCCCCCACTTTCCGAGGCAAAGCCAGAAACTCCTCCGGTAAGTTCAACCTTCTTAGTCAAGTCAGCGGATTTCAGCTGATCGAGTCCCAAATAATCAAATGAAATCGAAGAGACCAAATTATCCTCCTTGCCAGCACAAAAATCAGCTTTGCAAAAATCAAAAACCATGTCACCCTGACTATCCAGGCGAGAATCGAGATAAATTTGGCCATCCACTTGGCTTGGCAACTGATCTGGCCAGACAAATGGCGAAACCAGGGAGGATTGTTTGTTCAGATGGAGAGCGGGGCCAACAATCGAGGCCTTCTTCGAAGAATGAAACCAGAAAAAGAGAAAAATTGCCAAAGAAAGAGCCAGCAAAACGCCAGCCACTAAATAGTTTTGATTAATTTTCTTCTGATTTCTCTTCAAATTCCACCCTTAAGCCAAAATTGGTTCTAATTCTATTAGTAAATAAACCCCTTGATGAGTGAACTACTCTTGGAATAAGCTCGCAGATCAATCAAACCAAATCCGGCAGTCCCGTTCATTTCAGAGACAACGACCTGGTCGCCATCGACTCGCTCAACATAGGTGACATGTCCCCAGAACGACTCGTTGGTCACCATAATCGCTCCAGGCACAGGAATACTGCCAGTCGACCAACCGGCTGATTGAGCCGATTTGAGCCACTGACCGGCATTGCCCCAATTCGAAGGGACTTGTCGTTTCGAAGCGACATAATAAGTACACCAGCCATATGGATAGCCGTTGTAGGCTGGCTTCTTCTGGTGAGAAGCAGCCAGCGCAGCCAAACTTTGCTTGGCGATCGCAGTACGCTTGGACTGAGACGATGCAGTATTTTGAGCTTCTTGTTTGGCGATCAGATCAGTCGAAACAGCGAAACCACGCTTCGGCACTTTTAGCGTCGCGCCCGGCTTGATCGTATTAACATTGGTCAGATTGTTGGTGTATTTCAGGGTAGCCTGATTTACGCCAAAAGCGGTGGCCAATTTACTCAGAGTGTCGCCAGAACGAATGACATAATTGACCGTACCCTGCGAGTTATCCGGGAGTGGCTCAACTCTAGCGGTGATCTGGGTTTCTATCGGGACACTGGTCTGAATGAAACCATCACTTGTGTTGACGGCGGCTAGATTGAAATCCAGATTGGTATCAACCGACAAAAGATCGCAGCTATAGGCGTTGACACTACTTAGAATGTTATTTTCGGTCGAGACATCCAAACTGACCAATTCATTGCTGGCCGCCTTGGCAATATAGTTGTTGTAATTGAGGACAAGGACAAACAAGAGGGCCAAAGCCAAAGCGAAGTGAGGCAAAAGAGAGGGTTTGTACCAACGAAAAATTCGAACAAAAAAATTGCCAACCACTCCCAAGGCTCTGGTTTCTGGCGTCTCAAGATCTGAACTCAAATTTTGATCTGCATCTTTTTGTTGGTCTTCTGTTGGCATTGATAAAATTATCCTAGCCATAATATTGTGACTGTTTCAAATTGTACCTTCGACTTGCCGTGTCGTCAAGAAATCAATCTTAACTTGAGGACAAAATTGAAGTCAGGGGTATTTTTGTGATATTGTGAGATTAACAAAAGTATAATGACGAAAGGATACCATGGCCGACTTAAACAATGAAAAATCTGGCAATATCACCGCGCGCGGCACGGATTACTCACAGTGGTATTTGGATGTGATCGCGGCCGCCGACCTAGCCGACAGCTCACCGGTTCGCGGCTGTATGGTAATCAAGCCGAATGGCTACGCCATCTGGGAAAATATCCAGAAGGTTTTGGATCAGAAATTCAAGGAAAAGGGCGTCAAAAATGCTTATTTTCCCCTCTTCATCCCCAAAAGTTTCTTCGAGAAAGAAGCTGAGCATGTCGAAGGCTTCGCCAAGGAGTGCGCGGTCGTAACTCATCATCGGCTCAGCCTCGGCGAAGACGGGAAGCTAAATCCGGCTGGCGAACTGGCCGAGCCGCTAATCATCCGCCCAACTTCGGAGACAATTATTTACCACATGTATTCAAATTGGATTCAAACCTACCGCGATCTGCCAATGATCATGAACCAGTGGGCTAATGTCGTGCGTTGGGAAATGCGGACTCGCCCATTTTTGCGAACGACGGAGTTCCTCTGGCAAGAAGGTCACACCGCTCACGCCGCTAACGAAGAGGCAGAGAAAATGACGATGGATATGCTGGAGGTTTACCGCCAATTTATTGAGGAATATTTGGCCATCCCTGCAATCAGCGGAATCAAGACAGAGAGCGAGAAATTTGCCGGCGCCGTCTATACTGCCACTATTGAGACGATGATGCAGGACGGAAAAGCTCTCCAAGCTGCCACTTCGCATATGCTCGGCCAAAACTTTGCCAAACCGTTTGATGTTAAATTTCTCGGTGCAGATGGCAAGCAGGAATATGTCTCTCAGACCAGTTGGGGTATCAGTACTCGGATCGTCGGCGCGCTCATAATGGCGCATAGCGACGACACCGGCCTCGTCCTGCCACCCAAGATCGCCCCGACTCAAGTTGTAATTGTGCCCGTCTGGGGCAAAGAAACCGATAAGGATATTCCCGTCGAGGCGGCCAAAAAGATTGCGAAACAACTTCAAAATTTTTCTGTCCATGTCGACGAAAGAGATGGTCGCCCTGGTCCGAAATTTTACGAATGGGAACGCGCTGGAATTCCGCTTCGAATCGAAATCGGGCCTAGAGATTTGGCCAACAATATTGCCATCGCCGTTCGCCGCGATACCGGAGAAAAAACCGAAATTTCACTTGAAAATATTGATGATGAGGTTGGAAAATTACTAAACGAAATTCAGGAAAATCTATTTGCCAGAGCCGGAAAATATCAGAAGGAAATGACTTCGAAAATTGATTCCTATGCCGAAATGACAGAATTTTTTCAGAAAGGCAACGGCTTTGCCGAGGCACATTGGTGCGAAAGTCCGGAATGCGAGAAGAAAATCAAGGATGATTTCAATGCGACTATCCGCTGTATCTCCACAGATTCTGTCGCAGAAGATGGCGCCTGCCCCGTTTGCGGCAAGAGATCAAACAAGAGAGTCATCATCGCTAGAGCATATTAGTTTACTCCAAAAAGTCACTCCGACGAGGTGTCGGAGTGTAGGGTGCGATCAGAGATCGAGAGAAATCTTGGCGGCAAAGGCCGCCTTGATTTTTTGTTTGAAGTCGGTTTCGATTTTGGCTGCCTCATCCGAGAGACAAACCAGATATCTCGGACAGTTGCAGTTGATCCCGCCCAAGAAATTTGGTAGGAACACAACTGCAGTAGAGGCTCCTTTCAGAAAATCGAGAT
Organism: Candidatus Berkelbacteria bacterium; assembly: GCA_026397135.1. Taxonomy (GTDB): domain Bacteria; phylum Patescibacteriota; class UBA1384; order XYA2-FULL-43-10; family 1-14-0-10-43-13; genus JAPLVL01. The sequence goes on along the minus strand of JAPLVL010000044.1, from coordinate 6,558 downwards.
TGCACGACATCTTCGGCGAGTTTTCGCCGGCGGGAATGTAGGGATAGTAGCCGGAAACTGTTGTCCGACAGAGCGGAAAGTCGTTGAGCGAGCGGCTGAAGAACCAACTGACATTACAGGCGAGATTACAAGAGTCATCGTCGTAAAACAGTTCGAATTGTGGGTACGAAACGATGAAAAAGTCCGTTTCGGAGAGTTTTTTCTCGTCTTTGATCACGGCTGCCGTGACCAAATTCAGTATTTCCCTGTCTTCGAAGGTACAGGACATTCGAAAAAGATCTTCCATTCCTTTCGACAATTCAGCGCGACAACGCGACATTGGTGCACCCTCCCTTGTTTTGCCTTACTACAAGTACTATCACATATCGAGAAAGCAAGCAAATTTTCAGACAATTAGTGAATCAGCAAACAAGTTGCAGGTGGACAAGCTCGCCCCGCATTGAGCTTAGGCGGGGTAAATAAGCAAGTCAGTGAATCAGAGAGTCAGTAAAAAAGTAAATGAGTAAATAAGTCATATTATTTCTAGGTAATACAAAAATTCTACCAAATATCGTCGATCGACGATATTTGGTAGAAAATACTAGTTATTTATGAGATTGATTGGGTTCACGGAGACGGAACATCAGCTCAGGGTCAACATTCAACCTGCGGTTAGGCTCCATCCAATCGCCGCTGAAACAGAGTATACCTCTAAAGTATCCCATGCCAAAGACGCTCGGGTTGCCATCCAGTCCTGCTATTTGTTTCATCGCAATCCTGTGCCAACCTTCCATTGGTTGATCCCCAGCTTTTAACAGCTGATAGGGACCAACTCCAGCAGGGCAAAGTTCTAAGCCGAGCTCGAAAGCTCTGGCGTAGATTTGGTCAGTGGTTGGATTGCTGGTAAAACCGAGGTGACCGACTTTCAGAAGAATCGTTTGAATTTTTTCTGCGCTTGCGGCTAGTTTTTGGAATTCTTCACCTTTATACATTTCATCAATCATTCTCTGTGTGTATCCAGGGATATTAAATTTGCGATTGCCTGTTTTAGGATCAATTGCTTCGAGCTTTGTCTGGAGTTGTTCAGCACTGTCGCCGCCAATTTCCAGTGACGATATTCTTTTTTCTAATTCTACGTGGTTGCCAACCTTCTCAACAAGGAAATTGTATGTTTTGAGACTTATACCAAAATAGTTTAATTTTGAGATTATTTCGGTTGCTTCTTTTTGACATCGTAAACCCTTCTCAATATCTGGCTTTTCTCTCCCCAACGCCAAATCAAGGTCGGATTTTAATTGACCGAGAGTGTTGATTAATTGTGTTAGATTTTGGCAGGAATATTTCATAATTTACAAACTAAGGCTTGGGCTCCATCTGATTGGAGATCAAGCTTCAGCTTGTTTATTCGATGTGTCATCCCGAGCTTGTCGAGGGATCCATCACCGCGTACAGCGGCAAGTAATATTATTTCGACAAACTAAAGTTTGTGCTCCATTGATTTTATTTTATCATAATATTTAGATAGACCAAACAATGGATACGAAAAATCGCTCCGACTAACGGAGCGATTTTCCTATAGGAACTTGAACGAATTAGTATCTTCGGCTGCCAGATTGTTTCTGATAACCACCTCGGTTGCCACCCTGAAAACGATTGTCCGAATCAGTTTGTGGTCTCGAGATATTGACGATGATATTCCGACCGTCAACTTCTTTGTTGTTCATAAGCTCGATCGCTTTGTTGGCCATTTCGCCACTTTTGAGTGTTACGAAGCCAAAACCACGTGGTTTGCCGGTCATTCTGTCGATAATAACCTTGGAGTCAGTGACTTCAAGTCCTTCTTGCGAATTGAAAAGGTCAAAAAGCTGATCATCGGTAATGTTGTAAGACAAATTGCCAACGAAAAGTTTGTTATTTTCTTCTCTCATAGGATTCCTTGATTTACATTAATAAAATCGACCGGTTTGGTTCCTCTTTTCGACTTGACTAATGATGAATCCTATTAGAAAAAGAAATGAGTTACAAATTTAGTTGATTATAACATGAACTGGGCAACAAATACAGGGAAAACCTAGATCTCGGTGCCGGTAAGTCCTGCGATCAAGAGAGCAAGTGCAACCAGAATCACACTATAATAGTAGAGCCAGGATTTCTTGGTCGTATAAAAATAATACAAGATCCCTACAGTTGCGATAGTGCAGAGGGAATAAACGACGACCGGCCAGCGATAAAAAGAAATTCCGATGGTGACCAAGAGTAAAGCTGTCGGTACAACCAGAAAAATTGCTTTGTAAACTTGACTGATTTTTGAGCGCAAAATTGGCCAGGAAACGAGACCGATCACGAGCAAAAAGAGAAAATGTTTCAATGGAGGAAACCAGGAAATTTCCGTATTGGGAGCTGCAGAGGTAAATAGTTGAGCCAGGGCGTCGATCAAGCTTTGGAAACCAAAATCAAGCAGAAAGAGCAGGTTTAGCAAAATAAATCCAAATACTGCCACCGCCAGAGCTGATAGAACATATCTGATCCAGATCGATTTCATCATTTGAACTCCTTCTATCTCAAAATAATATTAATGAGGAAAAATAAATTCCCCAACAATCATTGCAAGCCAGAGCGCAGAAATCAGGATCGAAGGGACAAATCCAATCCACAGAACAAAGGATCGCTCTCCGCTTTTGAAGGCCTTGACGCAGAAAAAGAGTGCGACTAGAGAAAGAGCCAACTGGAAAATGCCGAAAATGAATCCGAATGCCGCTCCAAAATTTTCGCTTGTCACCCTGTCGATAATCGGTCTGATAACAGCAGCAAAAGTACCGAGAGCAGGCATCACAAAAATAGTTGCCAAACCGAGTGCCATCGCCCACCAAGTAAGCCTCGTCTTGGGCTGTTCCTTGAACCGACTAATTATTTCTGGCTTTGACGGCATCTTCCCCCTTTCGTTTATAACTAATCCACCCTTATATTATACACCCACTTAGCAAGAGACCTGGCAATATTTGGCTTTACTTCACTTGCTGATCGCAATATAATTAAAACATAAATATAATGATTTCTAGGAGGAACAATGAAATTGGCCAAAATTTTTCTGGCGATTGCTTTCGGAGCATTGATCTGTATCGGCGGTAACATTGGAAAAGCCAAGGCAGATGGTGGAATCTTCTACTACCCGAATTTCCCAACGGCTGAAACATCGCAAAAAGCTTTCATTTATTACGCCAACAAGACTGAAAACATGGTAATCTTGACCAGTTTTCAGGGTAATGTCGGAGATTTTGTCTGGGTTGTCCCCACTCCTTCCAAGCCGGAAGTGACCAAGGGAAACGTTGACCTTTTCAACACCCTGGCGGATATTTCGAAGATTAATTACGACTCCGGCCGCGTTTACGATACCAGTCTTTCGCTTGGCATGACTAACAAATCTCTCTCTGGTGCGGTACAGGTCATTTCGAAGGACACTGTTGATATGTACGATACGGTCACGCTCAAGGCAACCGACGAAAACGCTCTGTCCAAGTGGCTGACTGACAACGGATACTCCTTCCCCGAGAACCAAGCTGCAAATATGAAAAGTTATGTCGATGATGGCTGGTATTTCGTAGCGGCCAAGATTAGTGCCGACGCGATTGGCAAAAGTAGCACTTCTGGCGGAATGAATAACGGAACACTGACTCCCCTGCGATTAACTTTCCAAAGCGACAAGATCATTTACCCGATGAAATTAACAGCCCTGGCTCTCAATCAAGCCCTTGCAAACGACACCAAGAATAATCTCAGAACTTACAGCTCCAACCTTCCGATCAGCGTCTTTGTTCTTTCTGATCACAAAGCAGCGACCAAACAATTGGATATATCTTGGGCGAGCTGGATTGGCAAAGAAGACATTGCAAGAATAAATTCCGGCCTCGGCTCAAATATCGTATCAGGACAGAAACTCTTCCTGACCAGACTAAGTGGCTACCTTAGTCCCTCGCAAATTACCGACGATTTCACCATATCAAATGCTGGCAATGACAAGGAGTATCCGACTCCATACTACGAGGAACCCAGCTTCTGGCTTTCAAATCTGCTCTATCTTTTCCTGATCCCGCTGGCAATCGTTTTCTTCCCTGTCCCGCTCGGATTAATATTCCTGATTTTCCTCCTCTTACAACTCTTCGTCCGGAAAAAATGGCTCTACATTCTCGGATTGGTTTTCCAGATTTTATACTGCCTTGTCATAGCTTTGGCTGGTTTGGAAATTCTTTATCAGAATAACTATGAAATAAATTTACTCTGGCCACAAATAGGCGTAATCGGTGGGGCGCTTGGCGGAGCGGCAATGCTTGGACTCGGCATCTTCGGCCTAATCAAGATGATCAAACGATACAAAGGGACATTCGAAAAGCCTTTGGCGCAATAAAATATCCTTTCTACATAAACTACAAAATACTCCACGGCCGAAACCGCGGAGTATTTTTGGAGGGCAAGCTATTCGTAACGCAGTGCTTCCATCGGCGAGAGTTTGCTCGCCAATCTGGATGGGTAAAGCCCAGCTAAGAGTGCAACCAGGACGGTCAGCACGATCATTTCAATTGCAAATGAAACAGGAGTAGTAAAAACCTGCATTGTCCCACCGATTCCGCCCGATTTCATCAGATAGGCCACTAGTGAATTGATCGCAAAACCAAAAATCCATGCGCCAACTACCCCCGTAAGACCACCCCAAAAGCCAAAAAGAAAAACTTCGTACTCAAATATCTTGCGAATATCACGATTGGTTGCGCCAATTGCCTTCATCACACCGACTTCGTGAGTCCGTTCAAGTAATGAAATTGTCATGATGTTAACGATGCCGATCAGGGCGACGATCAGGGCGACACCACCGATCACGCCGAGTACGATTTCGGTGATTAGAAAAACACGATCAACACGCTTGATCAAATCGACAACCGATGTCGTCTGGTAGCCGAGATTGTCAGCTTTGTTCCGAACTTGCTCTACGTGGTCACGATTGTCAACCTTCAGTTTCAGAGTGCTGTAACTATTGTTGCCCGTCATACTAACAACTGCCAGAAGCGACATATAGGCGGTGCTGATTGTATCATCGCTTGAGATTCCAACCACCTTTTTGATCAGCTTGATCTCCTTGTAATTTTGCAAATCGGCGGAATCGGCCGGAACATAGAGCAATCCCAAATCAATATTTTTGTTCAATATAGCATCAGAATTAGTAATGCCAAAACTTTTCAAAACCGCTTTTGAGAGTACAACCTCGTCGTCGGTTTGAAAATTGCGACCTGATTCCAGAGAAACACCTTCAAAAGCGAGGGCGTTCTCCTTGACGCCATCAAGCAAAAGCTGTCCAGTCGAACTGCCATAAGTTACTTTGGCTGGGTAGTTGAGCGTCGGACTCACCATCGTGACACCAGAGATACCTGACAATTCGGAAACGGCCTTGTCATCTAACTTTTTGATTGAATCCTTGCTCAGTGAAATATTAACAGTAACCAAAGCGTCGAGCGATGCTAGCTGACTCGAAGTAATCCCCTGCAATCCTACCCCAAGCGAAACCAGAGTCAAAATCGAACCAACTCCCAGAGCAACCCCCAAGACCGTCAAAAATGTTCTCAGCCTTTTTGAGAGAAAGTGAACCTTGGAAATACGGAAAATTTCCCAGAATCTGAGTGATCCGCCTTTCTTTGTTCCAAAATATTTGACACTGTCCACATCTTCTGATTCAGCTGTAATTTTCCGGCCAACTTCCTCCTTCGTAATTCGACCGTCTTCCATGTAAATTATTCGATCACCGAGTTGAGTGTAATCAGGATTATGAGTGACCAGAACGACGGTGCGGCCCCATTTCCGATTGATCATGTGAAGAAGTTTCATAATTTCAGTACCGGCTTCGACATCCAGATTTCCCGTCGGTTCATCTACTAGCAGAATTCCAGGATTTTGGATAATGGCTCTGGCGATCGCGACTCGTTGCTGCTGACCACCAGAAATTTGTGACGGTTTGTGTCTAGCCCGATCGCTAATATCGAGAACACGCAAAATCTCTCTCGCCCTCTTGTAGGCAAGACCGCGGCCGACACCAGAGAGCAAAAGCGGCATCGCCACGTTGTCGAGAACAGATAGAGTTGGAATAAGATTAAATTGCTGGAATACCATCCCGACTCTGGTGCGACGATATTTGGCCAAGTCGTTACTGTTTAATTTGAAAATATTTATACCGGTTACCTCGACACTCCCCTCTGTTGGTTGATCGAGGCCGGCCAACAAACTTAAGAGTGTTGTCTTACCGCAACCGGACGGACCATAGACGACCACAAACTCACCCTTTTGTATTTCAAGATTGACGCCTCTCAAGGCTTCGATCTTGTCATCCCCGACCTTGAAAGAACGGATCAAATTGTTTATGCAAATTTGCGACTTCATTATTTATCGCCCTTCTCTTTCTCATCTTCCAGCTCGTCCTCTAGCTTCTCTACCTCAGCTTCCAGGGTAATGATGTGAAGAGTTGATTCGAAGATTGAAATTGTGACCAAGACAATAATTGCGACAACGATCAGGGCAGAAGCTCCGAGAACTGCCTTC
>JAPLVL010000050.1 GCA_026397135.1 Candidatus Berkelbacteria bacterium | reverse complement strand
ATTTGTCGGATTGATTTCGACTAGATCTAAGCCTTTTTCGTAAGCAAGATTGAGAGCTTCTTTGGTTGGTATTGCACCCAAATTGGCGCCATCTTCTGCGATCAGCAGAACTGGAGAAAAAGTGATTTGTTCGTTTGCACGAAGAAATCTTTGCTTTGCGTTAATATCGACTCCTTTTCAAATTTTACTACTGATTAAAGTATCACAAAAACGCTCAAAGGTCAACAGCGCGAACGGATTGGACCCGGTGGCAAGCAGTAAGTGGCAAGAAGTCAGAAGCTAGAAGTCGGGATTAAGAATTAAGGATTAAGAAGTAAGAAGTAAGAAGTAAGAAGTAAGCGGGAAGACTTGCTAATCAAAGACAAGCCCGGTTTTGCTGCCCAGATTTATATCATCTGGATTCCAATTGTGAATGGCCGAATAGAAAACATCTTCGTTATAACGATATCCTTCACCTTTTCTAGTTCCGGGATCATTTGTAATAATTCCGTCGCGATCGTAACCTTTGACGACAAGATTGTGATAATTTGGTCCACCATTTTTGAAATTTGGATTTTTCAGTGCTTTGCCTGAGGCCGGAATGATGACAGGGCGGCCGGCGTCTATCTCTGATTTGATTTTCTCGATCGTAATATTGTTAATGATTCTGCCGGTTTTCATCCCGAAATAGTTCAGAGCCAGTTTGTTTAGCTCCTCCTCAGTGATGCTCAGTCCATATCCATTTGCTGATTCGTAGTTGGAAATGTCATTAATTTCTTTGTCGGCGCTTGTTTTCGAGTCAAATGCTGTCTTGTCGATGTAATGCTTTACCATAATCAGGCTGGCCTCCTCGCACGCGTCTTCGTGCAGACTATCCCAGACCGCCAGTGGAGCTTGGGAGGTAAAGGGAACATCCAAAACCTTTTCTCTCGAAGTGCTTGGTGTCGTAGCTGGCGCCGGTGTTGCATTTGTGGCTGGAGTGCTGGAGACAGTCGTGTTAGTCTCGGCTGGAGTAGAAACCGGATTCAAATCTGGCAAAGGCAAGCCGTCAGTTTTATTTTGGCTTAGATTCTCCCTGTTTGTTTCATGAAGATGGTAGAAGAAGCCGGAAACCAGAATCACAGCCGCCAAAACAACTGGCACAATTATGGCCAGAGGCTGAAATTTGTGAAAAATATTGTCTTGCTTCATTTATGATTGAATCGGACTCTTCTTGCCCACGATCAGACGAAGAGATTCGTCGGTGCTCTCGATCAACTGCGGAGTTTTGGCAATGACGCTGTTTCCAGAAATTAGTGGAATCTGAGAGCTTGTAAAGAGCCGGAGGGATCGGCCGCGGAAAAGTGAGAGGCTTTTGTCCTCTTCCTTCTTGATTCCCAGGAAACTTGAAAATTTCGACAAAATTCCCGTTTCTGGACTGACACTTTGTAATACAACATCGAGATAATCTGGACCAATCTTGGTTATTTGGGAGTTAAAGTTGGAAATTATGACTTCGGTTGCTTTGGCCTGAACCATATAGTCGCGGAATTCAATTGTAATTTCGGTCGGACCCTTGAGGCCCAACTTAATATCTGTCAAAAAGGCGCAACCACTGGCTGTTTTTCCGATTTTAAACTCGGAAATCTTTCGAAATCTAACATTCTCGGCAGCTTCTTTCCAGTTTTTGGCTCCAATCAAGGATTGTAATTCGTCCCTCGGTCCTGCCACAAAGTTTGGCAGCGATTTTGTTGGCAATGTTGTCGTCGCCGATTCCAACGATGGTATTGTATTTTTTCGATAATCCCAACTCAACCAAGTCTTCGACTGAGTAAGCCGAAGAGGGGTAGGTGAATTCACCTGAAATTCCCAAGGAGCCGAGATAATCTTTGATTTCCGTAACAGTTGACTGCTTTTTGCATTTTTTGATGTCAAAAATGTAGTAGTACATTTAGATTTTCTAGTACTTATTTTTTGCTAAAAAAACCGAGTTTGTCTGCGTGTTCTTCTGTTGTGTCAGTTTTTTCGCTCTCAGCTTTTACTTCGTCTTTTGGTTTGTCAGTCTCAGTTTCAGTGGTAGGTGATATGTCAACACCTTTGCTTGGCATTATACTCTTCCCGACAAAAGACGCGCCCTCTTTGATAATTAGGCTTTTGGCGTTCAGATCACCAATAATCTTGCCGGTAGGATTGATCTCTAGTTTTTCGATTGCCTCCACCATACCTTTGATCTCGCCAGAAACCTCGATTTTCTTGGCAATTACAGGTCCTTTGATGTGTGCACTTTCGCCGACGATGACATTTTCGTCGCTTTTGACCTCACCTTCGACACTGCCGTTCACTTGGATCGAGCCTTTATTGTAAAGATTCCCCTTAAGCGTGACATTGACGCCGATAATTGTATCAACGCTGTTCTCCATCGCACTCCTTATTAAATTAATATCTTTTTCTACTAACATCATAAATACTTTTGGCAAAAAATTGCAAGGCGTTGCCGGAAATAAATTCTGTGGTTTGCTATTATTTAAATGGTCCTCATTATTGAAGAAATGAAAAAAAGCTGATATAATTTGCCAGATTATTTAATCAGAAAATTTAGGCGAATAATATGAATACAATCAGAGTTTTGGGAGCCAGAGAACACAATCTGAAGAATGTCTCGTTAGAGATCCCGAGAGATAAGCTTGTTGTGATTACCGGGTTGTCCGGCTCGGGCAAATCCTCACTTGCTTTTGATACGATCTACGCAGAAGGTCAGCGAAAATATGTTGAGTCACTCTCCTCGTACGCCAGACAATTTCTCGGAATGATGGAGAAACCCGATGTTGACAGCATTGAGGGTTTGTCGCCAGCCATCTCAATCGACCAGAAATCCGCTTCCAGAAATCCTAGATCAACAGTCGGAACGATCACTGAAATTTATGATTATTTGCGTCTGATGTTTGCCAGAATAGGTGTAATGCATTGTCCAAAGTGTGGCAAGGCAGTCGTCAAACAGACTATCAGTCAGATTGTTGATCAAATCTTACTCGAAACCAAAGTTACAAGCCGAATTGCAATTCTAGCCCCAATCGTTTTGGACAAGAAGGGTGAGCACAAGGATGCGCTGGCAAAGATTCAGAAATCAGGGTTTGGTCGTGTTCGTCTGGATGGCACTATTATGGATCTGTCCGAAGCACTCGAAAAGTCAATTGACAAGAACCTGAAGCATACTATTGAGATAGTGGTAGATCGTCTGATAATTGAGCCTGATAATTTGGACGAAAGCAACAAAAGTCGTCTTTATGATTCGATTGAGAAGGGGCTCAAGGAATCGGAGGGAAAGCTGCTAGTCTACAATTTCGAGCAGGATATTGACAGAACCTTTTCGGAGAGTCATGCCTGTCCTGATTGTGGAATCTCGATGCCAGAAATCCTTCCCCGGTCGTTTTCTTTCAATTCACCTCATGGGGCATGCCAAAACTGTCAGGGTTTAGGAGTCAAGCAGGAAATTGAGCCAAAACTAATTTTGCCAAACCACAAACTAACTATAAACGAAGGCGCGATTCGCCCTTGGTCTAGAAACATTGCGCACTCTGGCTGGTACTCTAGGATTTTGGCTGAAGCAGCTAGAAAACACAAAATCGATCTTGATGTACCAATTATCAAATTGTCCAAAGAAGATCTTCATACTATATTATACGGAACGGGTGAAGAAATTTATCGTGTCGGTGGCTATGAGACAAAGTATGAAGGCGTAATACCAAATATGGAACGCCGCTACAAGGAGACTGATTCGGAGTATATCAAACGTGAAATCGAAAAGTATATGTTGACCAAGAATTGTCCGGTTTGTGGCGGGATGAGGCTGAAACGCGAAGTGCTTGGTGTCAAAGTTGATGGCAAAAACATATCAGAAGTTTCGGAAATGGATATCGAGAAGGCCTTCGATTTTTTCAACAAACTAGAAGCCAAGCTGAGCGAAAACGAACAACAAATTGCGAAATTAATTTTGAAAGAGATCAGAGAGCGACTAAATTTTCTTATTAATGTTGGATTGTCATATTTAACAATCGGTCGGAATGCCGCCACCTTGGCAGGCGGGGAAGCACAGCGAATCCGACTAGCCACTCAAATCGGCTCGGGACTTATGGGCGTTCTCTATATTCTGGACGAGCCGTCGATTGGTTTGCATCAGCGCGACAACGATAGATTACTCGAAACGCTAAAGAATCTAAGAGACCTCGGCAATACTGTTATTGTAGTCGAGCATGATGAGGATACGATCTTGGCTGCAGACTGGGTCATTGATGTTGGTCCAGGAGCAGGCGAGGCAGGTGGTCATATCGTTTGTGAGGGGACTCCGGAAAGTGTAAAAAAGTGTGAGGATTCGATCACAGGCCAGTACCTATCAGGCAAAAGATCAGTTGCCCTACCGAAGTTTCGCCGTCCTGGTAATGGTACTTTTGTTACGATCAAGGGGGCCAAAGAGAATAATTTAAAAAATGTAGAAGTTAAAATTCCACTAAACACACTAACTTGCGTCACCGGTGTCTCGGGGTCAGGAAAATCAACTCTAATTAATGATATTTTGGCCAAACACATGTCCAAAGTCTTTCATCGTGCCAGAATAGAACCGGGAAAATTCGAGAGTATTGAAGGCTTGGAGAATTTAAACAAGGTCATCGATATCGATCAGTCTCCAATTGGAAAGACACCACGTTCCAACTCGGCTACCTATACCGGAATATTTAATCTGATTCGAGATCTATTTGCTGCAACCTCCGAAGCCAAGATGAAGGGGTACAAGGCAGGCCGCTTCTCATTTAATGTCAAGGGTGGCAGATGTGAAAAATGTCGAGGGGAGGGAGTTTTGAAAATTGAAATGCACTTCTTGCCCGATGTTTATATTACTTGTGAAGAATGCAAGGGTAAACGCTACAATCAAGAAGCACTTGACATCAAATACAAAGGCAAAAATATTGCTGACGTTTTGGCGATGACAACAGATGAAGCGCTCGTTTTCTTCAAGAATATTCCTTCGATTTCGCAAAAACTGCAGGTTCTCTCGGATGTCGGACTTGGATATATCAAGCTTGGCCAGCCAGCAACGACACTTTCTGGTGGTGAAGCGCAGCGAATAAAACTCGCAACCGAGCTGGCACATCGTGGTACTGGCAAGACATTTTATATTCTTGATGAGCCAACAACCGGGCTTCATTTCGAAGATGTCAACAAGCTAATTGGCGTGCTCTCGGCTTTGGTGGATAAGGGAAATACTGTTTTGGTCATCGAACACAATCTGGACGTTATAAAATCTGCAGACTATTTGCTCGACTTGGGCCCTGAAGGCGGCGACAAAGGTGGAATGCTGGTAGCGTCTGGTACTCCCGAAGAGGTCTCGAAAGTCAAAAAATCTTACACTGGCCAGTATCTAAGCCGAATATTTCATAATAAATAGTAAAATCGATGCCAAATTTCGAATACGAACTTCGATTGTGCTCCGAAAAAGTTTCTCATATTGCTGGAGTTGATGAAGTCGGACGGGGCGCCTTAGCTGGACCAATTGTAGCTGCGGCAGTTGTTTTTGATAATCATAACGAGCTCATGGATAAATTAAAGGGGATTACTGATTCCAAGGTACTATCGGAGAAAAAACGAGATGAATTTGATCCATTGATCAAGTCTCTAGCACTTGAATATGGATTTGGACTCGTTAGTTCTATTGAAATCGACAAATTTGGTATTGGGGCAGCCAACATTATTGCCTTCAAACGGGCACTTGATTCATTGAAAAAATGTGATTTTGCCCTGATTGACGGGCGAAAATTTCGAGGCTTCGAATATCAATATCTATGTTTGGAGAAAGGTGAAAGTAAGTCGCTCTCAATCGCGGCAGCATCTATTATTGCAAAAGTTTATCGCGATAAGATTATGATCGATTTAGACAAAAATCATAAAAAGTATGATTTTTGCAACAACAAAGGATATGGCAGTCCTATTCATCTCGAAGCACTTCGTCAGAACGGTGTATCGAAAATTCATCGCAAATCATTTCTTCATTTTCTTGAAGAACAAAATACATTGATTTAATTGATACATTGAACCAATTACTAAACAAGCGTACAATGTGAATTGAACGAATGTTGCGTTTGGCCGAAGGGGGTGGAATATGTCGCAATTTCCCATAGGCAAAAACAGCTTCATTGGTATTTGCCTACCTCTGGAAACTATCCGTCAGTGTGATGAAATTCTTCGTCACAGCAAGAATATTAAGAGTTTCGCCAAGTTTTTGACTGCACTGCTCTGTCTTCATGCTCAGAGACACAACGCCGACTCGAAAGTTATCTTGACTCCTATTTTCGAAAGTTACCTGGACGGCTATCTCGTCATAATTCAGCCAACGGATTGGAACGAAGTCTTGCTTTTGCGAGGCGTTGTCGATCTCTATGGCATTGACTATTTGCCAGCCCTAATTGTCTATTTGGTGGCTGAGTATTACCAGTTGGAAGTCTCGTCTCGATAATGTTCTCTCGCCTGGCGGAAAATTTTTTTCCGCCATTATTTATGATACAATAGTAGGCAGAAGACAAGATTAAGGATTCAGAAGTAAGAAGTAAGAAGTAAGAATTAAGAATTAAGAATTAAGAAGTAAGGATTAAGAAGTAAGAAGTAAATTTTGGAGTTATTATGGCGTTTAGTTTTTTCATGAGGAGAGAGAAGAAGGCAATTCAGAAAAAAGAAGAAAAAAAGGAGAAAGAGGTCGAAGAAATTCAGGCAGAAGCAGGCTCGAAGAAGCCGTTTTATGCTTTTATTGATGCTTCGAATTTGTTTTGGGGTGGACGTGAAAGTATGGGTTTCAAGATCGATTACAAGAAATTGCTTGATCTTCTAAAAAACAAGTTCAATGTGGATAAAACCTTTTATTACGGTGGAATTCGCACTTTTGATTTCGAGTATTCATATCTCGACAACAAAAGTTTAGATTTGGCCGGATTAGAAGAATATTTGAAGCAAAAATCGGAAACTGCCGAAGAAAAAGACAAGCTTTCGATCGAAAAGTCGCTAAATAAGGTCAATTTCTACAGATTATTGGAGGGTTACGGATACACCATGAAGATTAAGCCGGCCAAGGTGTATTATGATGAAGATGACGAAAACCAAGAAAAGCCACTACTCAAGGCAAATTGCGATGTTGACATGACCTTCGATATTATGCGCCTAATGCAACAATATCGTGGTGTTGCTGTCCTTACCGGAGATGGCGATTTTGCAGCTGTTCTGTCCTATTTGAAATCTCACGATCGGGAAGTCGTAATTGTCTCTCGCTGGGATCGAACAGCCAAGGAAATTCGTCAAATCGCAGGTGATAATTTCTATGATTTTGAAAAATTCAGAGGCGAGATCAAATTAAGATACTAATAGGTTAGCCTTCTAACTCCAAAGTTGACTTTTGTCAAAACAGTGCTATAATAAGCGCTGTTTTGTTAAGCTTGATTGCTACTATTTGTTGTAACAAGTTTGGCAAAGCAAATTTCGATTGGGAGGGGATACATTGCTTAAATTTTGTTTGGCTTCGGCCGTCCTAGCGTTCCTGATCTGTTCGATCAAGGTGGATGCGGTTCAATCAATTGTGATTTCGAAGAAAGTTGCTATTACACCGAAAGAATCCGCGGGTCCGGCTGCCCCTGATCCGTTAATGGAAAAATATCAACAGTTTTTCCGCGGATTTGGGGAAAAACGATTTGTACCTGACAACTTCAATGAACGCGGAGAGTTGCAATCACAGGCGAAGCTGCCCAAACCGGTCGCGAGTCCGAAATTGAAGAGCAGTATGAAAATTGTCATAACAATTCATACTGAAACGCTGCAGCTATATGACAAGGGTAAACTGATCTTTTCAACCAAAGTCAGTACTGCCAAGTCAGGTATAAACGTACCGAAAGGAAAGCGAGCGCCACTTCGTAAAGTTTGGGACAAGAAGCGGAAACACTGGAAATGGGTTGAGGTGATTCATAACCAGATCGGCGTTTTCAAGGTTTTGGACAAAAACAAAATGGCTTGGTCGCAAGCTTTTCATTGTAAGATGCCATGGTGCCTCCATATCTGGGAGGGACATTGCATTCATCAATGTCCTGGCGGTACACAGGGTATGCTTGGCCGTCCGGCCTCGCATGGTTGCATCCGAATGTTTCCAGTGATGGCCAAAAAACTGTTTCAACTTGCTCCGGTTGGAACTGAAGTAGTGATCAAGGAGTAGAGGAGGGAATCATGTTAATTGTCGCCAAAGTCGGTTCCTCTGTCTTAGCAAACGGGACGGGGACCAGGAACTTAAACCAGATTCATCAGATTTCCAATCAGATCTGTACGCTCTGGGAGCTGGGTCACAAGGTGATACTTGTGACATCAGGTGCTGTTGCGACCGGAAGGACGAATCGGTGCCTCCGGAGCATTCACTGGGAATGCAAGGACGAAATCGGCTTCGAAAACATTGACCCCGAACTGCTCGAAAAGCAGGTTTGGGCCGGTGCCGGTCAAGCCGAATTGATGTCGGATTATATCCGAGAATTTCGGGCCAACGGTCGGGAGTGTGCTCAGGTATTGATTACGAGAGATGATCTCTCTGATCTCGATGCCTCGAGAGGGCGGAACCTCCTGGCGATTCTCCGCATCTATCTCCGCACCGGTGTCACGCCGATCGTCAACGAAAATGATGTCTTGACGCCGGAAGAGCTCGAAGAAAAGCAGTTTGGTGTGAATAGTCGTCCTTCGGGAGACAACGATCACCTTGCTGCTCTGGTCGCTCTCTCTGCTGGAGCAACCAAACTTATCCTCTTGACCGACGTCGATGGCGTCTATGATGGCTCACCGAATGATGGAGGGTCGCAACTGATCCGCGAAATCCTTCAACCGAAAGACTATTATCATTTCGTTAATCACGAAAGCGGTACTGGTCAGGGCGGTATGATGAGCAAGCTATACGTCGCAGATTGGGTGATACCAAATGGGATCACAGTCCACATTGCAAACGGTTTCACGCCCAACATACTGATTGACATCGTCGATGGCAGGGAAATTGGCACCGTCTGCCGCGTCCCCAAATAGTCACAGCCGCAAGTCAGTTCATTTCAAAAGCAGCCCTCAGATCGAGGGCTGCCAATTTTTTTAAGTTTAGAAATCTATTTTGCGACGATAGTGATACTGGTCATTTTGTCCCCGACAGCAATTTGCTTGACGACATCCATCCCAGATACGACTTGGCCGAAAAGATTGTAGCTCTTGGGTAAGCTTGGCTGGTCAGAGAGACAGATGAAAAATTGCGAACCGTTTGTGTTGACGCCAGAATTTGCCATTGCTACCGTGCCTGCCAAATAATTACCCACGACAGGCTCATCATTGAATTTATAGCCTGGTCCGCCTGTGCCGTTTCCATTTGGGTCACCACCTTGGACTACAAAATTGGACTCAACCCGATGAAATGTCAGGCCATCGTAGAAGCCATTTGAGGCAAGATAAACGAAATTGCTAACTGTAAGCGGTGCTTTGTCTGCGTAAAGTTCGATTTCGATTGTACCCTTGGCGGTTACGATCACAGCCTTTTTGTCCTTGATTTCTGAATCTGGCAAAATTCCGGGCGATTTGTAGGTCGTCAACTTGTCCTCCTCGTTAGTGTTTTGATTATTTGTAGCCGTACTTGTGTCTTGAGTTGTGACCGCATCGTTTGTGGTGGAAGCTGGGCCTTGAACCCTCTTGGGCCAGAAGATGATTAGCAAAACTATTGCGATGATGACGATAACCAAATAAATTAATTTTTTCATTTCAATCCTTTCTTTCATTTCTTTCGCTCTATAGTCTAAACAGCTTTCCTAAATTTTTCAAGACATGAAATTATTATATAAATATCCCCAGCTGGAAATCTGGTCAGCCATGACGAAAAATAGTAAAATTAACCAATGTTGCATAATTAAGCCAATAAACCTTTGATCTTTAACAATTTATTGCCTCTGAGACTGTTAATATACATACCAAGAGTAAAGCTTGTAATGATTCCTAATACTCTTATAACAAGACCAACTAAGCTTTTCGCTCT
>JAPLVL010000009.1 GCA_026397135.1 Candidatus Berkelbacteria bacterium | reverse complement strand
TAAAACGAGCTCGAGCAGCAAGCTCTGGAACCTGGCCTGAGCGTAGCCGAATGGATCCTTCGGTTCCTCAGGATGACAAATGAGTTGTGCGACTAATTTAACTATATTTTAACATAGAAAATAATTTTGTGGAAACAAAGAGTTTTAATTACAAAGAAATCCCCCCGATGTTGGCGGGGGGATTAGGATTACTACTGCTAGACATGATGTCGTCTGGCAGCGTGATGCCGTTTCTGTTTGTGTGGAGACGGCTTGGGGAGCGGCTTTGCCGGGTAAACGGCAAAGATACAACGGCGTCCGGAGACGAAGGCGATTGCCTTGGTCATATGCATAGAGAAGAGGTCAACCCTCTTCGCGGCTGGACGCTTGTGGCGGGAAGGCAAACTCTCTCGCCCGCTTTGCACTTTGTGCTTTCTCTTCAACGATGACTCTTCATTTGCTGTAGTATCGGCGATAATCCGAGTCATAGCTCGCTGTGCCCAGAGTGGCACAGCTTTCCAATGGCTAGTTGATGGCTCCAGATATCTGACTGGAGTAACGCGGCTTCCCATTGGAAAGATTCGAAGGCAACTAGTGGCAGCATAATGTTCGTTTGGCCAGAGGCCGGATTTCATCGTCCTTTTGTGAACATTATAGTAGGTCGCTACTGCGTATTCATAGCGAACCAGCTTCTTGTGGGTTGCCTTCTTTTTTACAACTTTTACTGCGACAGATTTGTGCTGCAAATGTTGCGGCTTATAGTTGCTTTTGCTGATCGCTCTCTTGCTGCTGGGGTTTGAAATACAGAGCAAAATCGTAACTAGCATCGCAACCATCAACTTCACTTTCAGCAAAACTTCATCCTCCTTCGGGAGTGAATTTGACCTGTACTATTGTAACCTAAAACATTGAAAAAGTCAATCTAGGAACCAGGATTAAGAAGTCGGAATTCAGGATTCAGAAGTAAGCAGTAAATATTGAATAGTGCGCAAGTTTATCCTGCCTTGAACTCGGACGGGGTAAACAGATGAGCAAATTGTATAGTTGAAATTAAGCAGTAAGTAGTACATAACAAAAACCGCCAAGTGTTGGCGGTTTTTGTGGCTTTTCTTTGATTATTCTGCGGTCTCTGCCACGAATTGGCTGTTGTACATGTCGGCGTAGAAACCGTTTTTCTTCAGCAATTCTTCGTGTTTGCCCTGTTCGACGATATTGCCGTCCTTCATTACCAGGATTAGGTCTGCGTCGCGAATTGTTGAGAGACGATGAGCAATTACAAACGAAGTTCGGTTTTTCATCAGGTTGTCCATTGCCTTCTGAATCAAAATTTCAGTGCGGGTGTCGACCGAGCTGGTCGCTTCGTCGAGGATCAGCATTGGTGGATCAGCAAGCATGGCGCGAGCGATTGTCAGAAGTTGTTTTTCGCCTTCGGATACATTGTCTGCTTCCTCGTTTAGCTCTGCGTCGTAGCCGTGTGGCAGAGAGTGGACAAAGTGATCGACATGAGCGGCCTTTGCAGCCTTGATAATCTCTTCTTCGCTGGCATCGGGCTTGGCGTAGGCAATATTATCCCTGATTGTGCCGTTGAAAAGCCAAGTGTCTTGAAGAACCATGCCGAAAAGCAGTCTCAAATCGGCTCTTTTCATCTGGCGAATATCGACGCCATCAATCTTGATTGCACCACTGTTGACATCGTAGAAACGCATCAGGAGATTGACCATCGTGGTCTTGCCTGCACCTGTTGGTCCGACGATGGCGACTCTCTGGCCAGATTTGACGGTGGCGTTGAAATTTTTGATAATTTTCTTGTCAGGATTGTAGCCGAAGACAACATTTTCGAATTCGACATCACCCTTTACTTGTTTCAGGACGACGGGATTTTCTGCCTCAGGAATTTCGTCCTCTTCGTCGAGGAATTCAAAAACACGCTCGGCTGCCGCCGCGGTTGACTGCATTACATTTGCGACATTGGCGGTTTGCATAATTGGCTGATTGAATTGACTCATATATTGGATGAAAGCCTGAATGTCACCAATATTGATTCGGCCGCGAATAGCCATAAATCCCCCGACAACGGCGACGCCGACATATCCGACATTGCCAAGGAAATTCATAATCGGCCACATCAGCCCGGAGAAGAATTGGGATTTCCAGGCGCTGTCGTAGAGACTGTTATTTATCTTCTTGAATTTGGAAATCGAACGAGCCTCGCCGTTGAAAACTTTCATCACATTGTGACCGCCGTACATTTCCTCGACATGGCCATTGAGCTGGCCGAGCGAAACTTGCTGGCCTTTGAAACATTTCTGCGATTTACTGACGATAATTCCGATAATTCCCATAGAAATTGGCAAAATAGTGATTGCGACCAGTGTCATTTGCCAACTGATGGTCAGCATCATTACGAGGAAGCCGATAATCATCGTGACTGAGGTGACGATTTGGGTTAGGGATTGGTTCAGAGTCATTCCGACTGTATCGACATCGTTGGTTACGCGGGAGAGAACTTCGCCGTGGGTGCGACTGTCGAAATACATGAGCGGCATACGACCAACCTTTTTGGCAATGTCGCGGCGGAAATTGTAGGTAATTTTCTGCGAGACATTGGTCATAATCCAACCCTGAAGGTAGCTGAAGAAGGCAGCCAGAAGATAGAGGCAGATCAGAAGTTCTGCTGTCGAGGCGATACTGTGGAAATCGATGCCCGGTCGGGTTGAAAGATCAAGCGTTTTGATTTTGTCCAGTCTGTCTGCTGGGATTTGGGAGATTGCAGCAGCAGGCATTTTGCTCAAAATATCGGCACCAGTCGTCCCGGCCGGAATTTTGACGCCTGCTGGCATCTTGGCGATGACCTGGTCGTAAACGGTGCGGTTGATATAGCCGTCCACAATTGTGTTGGTGACACGCCCCAAAATCTTGGGCGAGAAAATACTAAACATAGTGCTGGCAATAGCAAAGACGAAGACGATTGCGATCGAAAACCAGAATGGTTTCAAATATTTGAACAAATTTGCCATCGTTTTCTTGAAATTCTTGGCTTTTTCCCCTGCTCCACCCATCATTCCGGGTCCACCCATGACGCCGCGGCCGCCTGGCATCGGACCTTTGGTCTGTTTCGGAGCTGCCGTTTGGTCTACTTTTTCCTCGGTCATGCGGCCTCCTTTCCTGCTAGATTAAGGGGCGTCTTTGAAATATTTTTCAGTTCTATTGGGTTTTCGCTACGGTCAAGCTCTCCTTGTGAAAGCTGAGAAAGTGCGATTTCACGATAAACTGGACATTTTTCCATTAATTCGTGATGACGGCCGCTGCCAACTATTTTTCCTTCGTCCAAAACGATAATATTGTCGGCGTTCAAGACAGTTGAGATACGCTGGGCAACAATCAGAATTGTCTTGTCCTTGGTCTCCCTCTCTAGAGCATGGCGCAGTGCGGCGTCTGTTTTGAAATCGAGAGCGGAAAACGAGTCGTCAAAGATGTAGATTTCTGGCTTTCTGATCAGAGCGCGAGCGATCGAGAGACGCTGTTTTTGTCCGCCGGAAACATTTGTACCACCTTGTGAGATAGCTGAATCCAATTTTTCTGACAGGGTGTCGATGAACTCAGTTGATTGAGAAACTTTGGCGGCTTTCTCGACTTCGGCGAGGTTGGCCTCAGGTTTGCCATATTTAATATTACTCTCGACGCTACCGGAGAAGAGAACGCCTTTTTGCGGGACATAACCGATCTTGTGCCAAAGCGCTTCCTGTTTCATTTCGCGGACATCGGTACCGTCAATCAGGATTTGGCCTGAAGTAGTGTCGTAAAAGCGTGGAATCAGATTGATCAGCGTCGATTTACCACTACCGGTCGAACCGATGAAGGCGGTTACCTCGCCGGGCTTGGCAGTGAAATTGATACCCTCGAGTACAGGGATATCGGCGCCGGGGTAGGTGAAATATACATCCTTGAACTCAACCAGACCAACGCCAACAGCTGGCAGTTTGACCGGATTTTCCGGATCCTTGATCGATGGATTAGTTCCCAGAACCTCGGCAACACGATCAGCTGAGACAGATGCCCGAGGAACCATAATGAAAATAATGGTGAGGAAAAGAAAGGCCATAATTACCTGCATTGAGTATTGCATGAAAGCCATCATATCGCCGATTGCCAGCGTGTTCTTGTCTATCAAGTGCGCACCGACCCAGATGGTCAGGAGAGCTGCGAAGTTCATCACTAGCATGAGCATTGGCTGCATTATTACCATCAATTTGTTCACAAAAAGATTCAAATTGGTCAGGTCTGTATTGGCCTGGTCAAACTTCTTCTCTTCGACTTTCTCACGATTAAAAGCTCTAATTACACGAAGTCCGGTCAAGATCTCACGCATAACGAGGTTGATTTTGTCGACCGTTTTCTGCAAAACTTTGAATTTCGGTAGAGCGACGGTGAAGAGAGTTCCGATCAGGACGACTAGAACTCCGACGGCGAGCGCAATGATCCAGGTCATCGAGGGAGCCATCTGGCGCGCCTTGATGATAGCGCCAACTCCCATAATAGGAGCCATTAGAACCATTCGCAGAATCATAATCAGGACTGATTGGATCTGGGTGATGTCGTTGGTGGTACGGGTAATTAGGGACGCAGTCGAAAACTTGTTGAACTCAACCAGAGAGAAGCTCTCGACTTTGGCAAAGAGATTTTCTCTCAGTTTCATTGAAAATCCGGCTGCGATTTTGGAGGCCAAGAAGCTGACAATAATCATGCAGACTCCGCCTAGGAGCGAGATCAGAAGCATCTCCTCGCCTGTTTTCCAGATCAGCGAATTGTTTTCGGCTACGATTCCCTGATTGACAATTTTGGCCATGTAGTCGGGCAATTTCAAGCTGGTCATAACTTGAACATAGGTCAGACCGATCAAGACGATCAGCCAGAGTGTATAAGGTTTTAAAAATTTGAATAGTTTTGTCATTTTTATTAGGATTAAGAATTGAATAGTGCATAGGTAAACAAGCAAACAGGTGAGCAAGTTGTGAAGTTTATCAAGTAGTGTAAGATTGTCAAGTTGATATATGTGATAAAATCTAAAATTTTTGGTTAAGTGTTATAAGTATTTATTTTCTTGATTATGTTCAAAAAGTTCGTAAGATCATGGTCATCTAGAGCTGTGAATGCCTCACTGAGCTGATGCAAATGTTTGATTTTTACCTCCCCTATTTTCGATTCTCCCTCCTTGGATAGTTTAATAATAATTGCTCGCTGGTCCTCAACTGACTGCTCTCTGGTTAGAAAGTTTTTTTCGATCAGTCCTGCAATAAGTTGCGTGGCACCGCTGCTGGTTATCCCCAACTTTTGAGCCAATTCTTTCAGGCTGATTCCGCTAGGTTGGTGCTTTACGATGAAGAGAATTTGAAATTGAGCCGGTGTAATGCCGTCATGACAAAAATTATGTGCTGGATTGCCAGCCATTTTTCTCTTCAAATTTCGAAATTCCTGAAAAATTTCTTCGATTGTTTGTTGTCTTTTCATAGTAAAATCCTGTTACCAAAATAGTTTAGCAACTTAACTAAATAATGTCAATAATATACAGGATTCAGAATTCAGAATACAGTTGTGATAAAAAACATAATTCTGATTCCTTAATCCTTAATTCTTGCTTTAGATTTGCATTTCTTCTTTTAGAAAAACGTTTTTGGCGCACAGCTTGGTCCAGAGAATCATAACTGCCATCTTCGGTAGGGCCATTTGGCGGATAAGTCGTTTGGGTTCGATTATTAGTCGGTAGAGCCATTCCAATCCGGATTTTTGCATCCAAAACGGCGCTCTGGGGATTATTTTTGCAACAAAATCAAATGTGCCACCAAGTCCAATCCCAACTTTGCAACCGGTTTTGCTTAGATTTTCAGCTAGCCATTTCTCTTGCCTTGGAGCTCCGAGACAAACCAGGAGAATGTCTGCTTTTGATCGCTTGATGGCTTCAATCGCCTCGTTTGACCGACTTATGTCACCCTCGAAATTGCCACTGACTCGTAAGCCATAAATATCGGTTTGAAGTCGGAGGGCTGTTTGCTCGGCAATCGTAGGAGCGCCACCAAAGAGGAAAAGGCGAAGATTTTTCTCCGCAGCATGACGCGAAAGGTCCCAGATGAAATCCGAACCGGAAATCTTCTCCTTGATTGGGAAATGATAAGCTCGAGGAATGATCGGAAGCAGTAGAAGTGAGAAAAACCAGGAGAGACAGATGTAGATTTCTCGCAGAATCGGGATTTTGGGAGACCAAAGTGTCAAGAATCGGGCAGCCCAGAGTGTGCCGTAACTGTCGGGCAAATTCATCAGGGACTTCTTGTTAATAATGTCGCGAAAAACAGCGTCGTTTTGTGCTTTGATGATAAATTCGGTGTTTGGGGTCGTGACAATCGACGAAGTTTTCTTGGTTAGGAAATAATCGATGCGAGCTAGCGCTTCGTTGCTGTCTAGACTGTCGAGTTTGACACCCAATATTTCAAATGTGTTGCGTTTCATAATAATCACGGATTACAAATTAATACAAATTTACAAATATTCGGACTTTATTATTTGTATATATCAAGTGTGGACTTATATTGCTTGTAGCCCTCAAGTGCTTCTTTCTTTAGTTTTTCCTGGAATAATTCCTTGGAAAAATTTTCAGCTTGCTTGCGGCATTTGGCTGGTGTGAAATCTTCGAAATTTTCCTCTAAATGCACTATAGCAGAATTGAGTGAAGCTGAAGTTTCCCTGTCGAAGAAAACGCCGGTCTGGCCTTCGATTACGGTCTCAAGTGTTCCTCCCTTCTTGAAGGCGACAACCGGTCGGCCAGCGGCCATTGATTCTACAGGAGTGATCCCGAAATCGTCTTCACCGGGGAAGAGGAAGGCTTTGGCTTGCTGGAAATAAGGGTAAAGTTCATTGCCGTATTTGGACCCCAAGAATTTGATATTATCCTTGGCAATGTCTTCTAGCTCCTCTTTTTGCGAACCTTCTCCGATTATAATTAATTCTTTGCCACTTTCGTTGAAAGCTTCGACGGCAAGTCTGATCTTCTTGTATGGTTCGATTCTGGAAACGATTAAATACGAATCTAATGGCGGCTGATTGTTGGGGGTGATTCCCTCCAAATCAATTGGTGGATAGAGCACATCTGCTTCTGCCTTGTAATATTTAGCGATTCGTTTCTTGACATTTTCGGCGTTGGCGAGCCAATGATCGACGCGGTCGGCAGCAGCTCTGTCCCAGAGGCGAAGTTCGTGGATGATTTTGCGTACGATCAAGCCTTTGATACCGAAACCCAAGTGGTTTTCGACCAGATATTCCTGATTCCAATCCCAAGCGTAGCGCATCGGAGTGTGGCAGTAGCAGAGGTGAAATGTTGATGGTTTGGTAATGGCGCCGTGAGCGAAGGAATCGGAGGAAGAAATTACGATATCAAATT
Source organism: Candidatus Berkelbacteria bacterium (assembly GCA_026397135.1). Lineage (GTDB taxonomy): Bacteria > Patescibacteriota > UBA1384 > XYA2-FULL-43-10 > 1-14-0-10-43-13 > JAPLVL01. The sequence continues at coordinate 3,946 of JAPLVL010000009.1, read as the reverse complement.
TGGATAGATCGAATTCCTCGACAGCGGCGGCAAATTTGGGAAGCAGGTATTTCGGTCGGCTGCTCAAAATGGAATTTTGTAGTCTAGAAGGGATTATTTTCGCTTTTTTGAATTTTCCAAGCGTCCCCTTCTCGTCGTAGAGAAGACAATAAATTGGAGCATCGGGAAAAGTCTCGTGCATAGCAAGCAAAACTTGTTGGGCACCGCCAAACTTGGTCAGGAAATCACATACGAACGCTACTTTGGGTTCCTTTGTATCATTCATTATTTTAATTCCATAATTAATTGCAAAAATGCTTTGGCCGTTTTTTCCCAGGAAAACAGGGCAGAACGCTCGATTCCTCGTTTGCGGTAGGAGGCTTGGACTTCGGGATGGAAAATGAAATATGCCAAAGCTTCAGCCAAATCGTTTTCGTCGAGGGGATTGACATAAATGGCGGCGTCACCGGCAACTTCAGGCATGGAGGAAGTTTTGGAAGTAATGATTGCAGCGCCACAGGCCATCGCTTCGAGCAGTGGCAGGCCAAATCCTTCGTAGAGAGAAGGATAGGCGAAGACATCGGCTCCGGCAATCAGATCAGGGAGGCGGTCGTGGGCGATATGACCAGAGAGGACGACATCACTCGAAAATTCTTTGTTGTTTTGGATTTCTTGATAAACCTTCTTGTAATTGTGCCCTGGTCCGCCAGCCAGAACCAGTTTGTGAGGGATTTGAAGCTCCTTTTTCAGTCGGAAGAAAGCCCGAACAAGTCTCAGGGTATTCTTGCGGTCTTCGATCCGGCCACTGGCCAAGATATACTTTTGATTTAATTTCAAAACATCCTTGGGGTCAGATATCGGGTGAAATTTTTCCTGATCAAATCCGAGTTGTATTGTGACTGCCTTGTCCTTGATCTCTGGGTGAACCTTGAGCAAATCGTCCCTGGTCGAATTGCTGACGCAGACGATTCTGGCTGCCTTCCTAACGACGCTGCGGAGTGCACGGTGTTGATCTCTTAACTGCTTGCCCGAGTAAGCATCTCTGAAATGAATATAGGCAAAATCATGGATAACTCCGATTGATTTCTCCGGTGCGAAGTGTGGGATGGCATCAAGGGGCTGGAGATAAACATCTGGTTTGAAATGGCGGAGGTAATAAGGCAAGATTACTCTGTTCCAAGGGCGAGGATATTTTGATAAAACTTCGATTGCGTTTTTGTGTTTGGTAATTTCATAAGGAAGGCGTTTGTTGGTGAAAAGCAAATACTGATTGGAACTATCCAATTTCAAAATATTCAAAACAAGCTCATAGACGAAATTTTCTATGCCTGTTCTGTTCTCTACCGCTGCTTTTGATGTGTCGATGCCGATGATCATTTGTCAAGAATTAAGAATTAAGAATTAATAATTAAGCCTTTCATATTGTTGCTGAATTCTGAGTTCTGAATCCTGAATTGTGTCCTACTCTTTTGCCCAGAGAATTGACTTCTTGAAGGCGTCTAAGTTTTCGATTGCGATCCCGGATCCCTTGACGACGCAGTCACTTGGATTGTTGGCGATCTCGCAGGGTACTCCTGTCACCTTGGTCAGTAATCCGTCGAGGTGGCGCAGTTGTGCTCCTCCGCCGGTCAAGATTATTCCCTTGTCCATCACATCTGAAGCGAGCTCGGGCGGGGTTTTCTGGAGGACGTCCTTGACCGCGTTTATTATCTCGAGCAGTGGGGCTTTGATTGCGACGACGATTTCTTCGGAGGAGATCATGATGCTTTCTGGTAAGCCTGAAATGGTATTTGAGCCTGAAACTTCCATCTTGAGCTCCTTTTTCAATGTCTGAGCTGAACCGATCTTGATTTTGATCTCCTCTGCGGTCTGATCGCCGATGATGAGATTGTGTTTTTTCCTGATATGTCCGGCAATAGCGGCATCAAATTTGTTCCCGCCGACACGGACGGAGGTAGAGGCGACAACATCGCCCAGTGAGATTACTGCGACCTCACTGGTTCCGCCACCGATATCAATAATCATGTTGCCGGAGGGAGTTGCGATCGGAATTCCGGCGCCGAGTGCGGCAGCAAGTGGTTGTTTGATTAGAAATGTTTGTTTGGCACCGGCGGTGTTGCAGGCGTCGATAACTGCGCGGCGCTCAGTTGAGGTAATTCCAGCTGGGATTGAAACCATAATGTCTGGCTTGAAAAGCCTGATTGAACCTGCGACTTTGTTGATGAAATAGCGGAGCATAGCTTCGGCGATTCGGAAATTCGCGATGACGCCATCACGAAGTGGTGACGCCGCAATAATACTTTCGGGGGTGCGGCCGATCATTTTCTTGGCTTCTTCGCCGATGGCGACGACTTTGTTGTCGGACGCTTGCAGGGCAACAACACTTGGTTCGTTAATGACAATCCCCTTCTTGGGGATGTACACACGGAAATTATTTGTGCCCAGATCAATGGCGACCTTGCGTATCATGAATATACCGATTTATTAATTTAGAATATTTCAAACTCTTAGGAAATTCTTTCGATTTTGGCGCCGAGACCTTGCAGTTTTTCGTCAATTTTCTCGTAGCCACGATCAATAAAATCGATGTCCTCGATTATTGTTTCGTGATTGGCGACAAGTCCGGCGATGACGAGAGCAGCAGCGCCGCGAATATCTTTGCTGGAGATAACTGAGCCGACTAATTTGCTTGGCCCGTGGATTACAAAGGTTCGCGGATTCAGGATTTCGACTTTTGCTCTCATCAGGCGGAGTTCTTCGAGGTAGCGGAATCGTCCTTCGAAAATCGTCTCAAAAATTTGGCTCTCTCCCTTCGACTGTGTCATCAGTACGGCATATGGAGATTGTAAGTCGGGGTAAGGGCGAGTATCGATATTTTGGGCAGTTAGCTCCTTGTGCTTGTGATTTTGGATGTAGTTTTGACCATCTCTCGTAATAATTTTGAAATTAGCTCCGACATCAGTCAATTTCTTCAGAACTAGGCTTAAATGCTCTGGGATAACCGGTCCGATCGTGATTTCAGAGTTTGTGGCTACGGCAGCAATCAAATATGTGCCAGCTTCGATTCGGTCGGGCAAGACAGAATATTCTGCCCCCTTGAGAGAGTTTACTCCCTCGATTACAATATCATGAGTGCCGGCGCCGCTAATCTTGGCGCCCATTTTGTTCAAATAATTGGCCAGGTCAGCAATCTCCGGTTCGGCGGCAGCTACATGGATTCGAGTCGTTCCTTTGGAAAAAACTGAGGCTAGGATTGCATTTTCTGTCGCAGTTACACTCATCGCCTTGAGCACGACATCGGCCGCCTTTGGTTTGCCATGAAAAAAGTACTTTTCGTTTTTGTATGAAATATTGACGCCAAGCTGTTCGAAAAGATCGAGATGATCATCGATCGGGCGAGCTCCGATCAGACAGCCTCCAGGCTGACTGAAGACCGCTTTGCCGAATCGCGACAGCAGCGCTCCAATCAAAACGATCGAGCCACGCAGTTTCTTTACCAATTGTTCATCCGGGTGGGCGGAATTTACTTTGTCGGCGTTGATCCTGACGGTATTGTCGCTGAATTCGACAGAGGCACCAATGCTGACTAGGATTTCGACCATTTTCTCAATATCGAGAATTTGTGGCACATTTGAAATCACCGATTCACCAGAAGCCAAAATTGCAGCTGGGAGTAATTTGAGCGCTGCGTTCTTGGCTCCGCCGACGCTGATTGTGCCTTTGAGCTCGTGACCACCTGAAATCTTGAAGCTTGACATATCGATCCTTTGGAATTAAGTTCGTTTATGGTTTAATTGTATGGTAAAATAATAAAATATTCAATATAATACCAATGTTGCATAATTAAGCCAATAAACCTTTGATCTTTAACAATTTATTGCCTCTGAGACTGTTAATATACATACCAAGAGTAAAGCTTGTAATGATTCCTAATACTCTTATAACAAGACCAACTAAGCTTTTCGCT
>JAPLVL010000013.1:5008-20524 GCA_026397135.1 Candidatus Berkelbacteria bacterium | reverse complement strand
CAACCGTGATCGCAGCTGCCGGAGGGTTTAAATGGTTTTTTATGGGTGGAGAGAAGGCTTTTGCTGCGACCTTGACCTGGACTGGTGGCGGCACAACCTTGCTCTGCGGTAGCGGCCACGAGCATGATTGGTCCTGCGGAGCTAACTGGAATACCGGGTCGGCTCCAACAGTAAATGATCAGGCTACTTTCAACTCCGGCTCCTATGATGCGACAATCGACGCCAGCTTTCAGGGCACAATCACCAGTTTGACTGTTACCTCTGGTTATTCCGGTACTATCACGATGGCTCGTGATTTTATTACAGGAGCAATGACACAGCAGGGAGGCGGATTTGCGGTTTCAGACAAGACACTTTATGTTCAGGACCTGACTAGGAGCGGCGGTACTTTTACGAATTCAAGTGGAACTATCCAGTTTAGCAATGTCCATGGTGGAACCGGCAGTGTCAGCTGCAGCGGTACGATCGATGGCAAATCAACCATAGTCCGATCATATGTTGATTACGGATTTACAATAGGCAGCGGTTGCGAAATCAATTTGGGTGACGATCCAACAACGACAGCGACCGAATGGGCATCTGTTACAACCCTGACAAATAATGGGACTATCACTATAAACAGCGGGCTTTGGACGCTGAACGCAAGTAAAATTTTAAATCATGGCACGATAAATCATAATGCGGCCGGAGCCAGCTGGATTATCAATGGCAATCTGACCAACGCTTCGGACGGTATCATCAACTATCAAAACGGGACACTCCTTGAGATACGCGGCGACTTGAGTCAGCAAAACACTACTGGTGGATTTGGTTTGACTGGTAAGACAATCAAAATGGATGCCGGTTCAACTACTAGCCATACGCTTGATTGTGCTGGTGATTTACCTGGTACAGTGGTGATACGGCAGGACGGTATTTTTAACGGTACTTTCACGGTTGGCTCTGGTTGCCACATTGACTTGGGGACGGATCCGACAACAATGGCTGGCTGGGGTGCTGGCACATTGACAAATTCGGGTACGATCACTGTCGACGGCGGCACATGGACGCTCCTGAGTACCAAATTGGTCAACAATGGCACGATCAACCATCTCGGGACTCATCTAGTCATCCCTTGGGATTTGGTCAACAATTCCGGTGCAGAGATTGACTATCCAAACGGAGTTGATCTTACTATTACTGGAAATTTTACTCAAAACGGGACTTTTGGTTTGGGTGGCAAAATTATTACGATGAACGGTAATAATTATCCCTTTACCCTGAATTGTACGGGAAATCTGGGCGGCACTGTCAGAGTGGGCGGAGTATATTCAACCTTTATCCTGGGTGATGGCTGCGAAGCGACCATGGATCAATTTACTGTTGCTGAAGTTAAGAACTTGACTGTTAATAGCGGGGCAATTCTGCATTATACCGGTAGTACACTGACTGTCAATGGAAACTTAATTAACAACGGCACCATCGATTACTCGGGCGGAACAGATTTTCGAGTTTATGGCACTTTTACGCAGAGCGGCACTTTCAATATGACCGGCAAACGGCTGATCTTTGACATGAACAATTCTCCGGCGACGATCAATTGTACTGGTGTTCTGGGTGGCAAAGTTATCTATAACAATGAATCATCGAATCCGGTGGTCAATAACGGCTGCGAGATTAGTCTGGGAGATGCGCCGACGACTACATTTCGATCGCTGACCAACAATGGCACAATCGATATTGCCAGCGGAAAGTGGACGGATGCGCCTATGTATGATCACAACCATAGTATTATTAATAACGGCACGATCAATCACCTTGGTAACGACTGGAACATCCTTAATAACTTCACCAACAACGGTACTGTCAATTATGCTGATGTGACTGCGAATTGGACGATCGGGGGAACTCTGACCAACAATGCCGCAAAAACCATTGCTTATGGCGGGTCAGCGCTAACGATCGGGAGTAGTCTGAACCAGAGCGGAGTCTTCGACTTAACCAGCAAAACTGTTACATTTGGTACCACCGAAGGCAGCATTACTTGCTCAGGTGATCTAGGAGGTAAGGTTGTGATTAATCAAAATAATCCAGGCGGAGGCAATCGGTCAGGATTGACGGTAGCAGCTGGTTGTTATATTTCTCTCGGCAGCGACCCGACTAGCACAATGATTTCAAACAATGGATCTCAAACACTGATTAATTACGGGAAAGTTACAGTGGAGAGCGGTCTTTGGACGGCAGACCTCCGTGTTGACAACCATGGTATTATCGACCACAAGGGAACTGGCTGGACGGTAAAATATATTTTGACCAATGAAAGTGACGGCACAATTCTGTATGCTGGTACCGGTTTCAAAGTCAATACTTTCAATCAGTTGGGAACCTTCGATATGACTGGCAAGACTGTGACCATGACAGATGATTCAGCAATTACTTGCAATGGTGTGCTAGGAGGAACTGTTGGTTTTTATATCAATGCAGCAGCTCCGACTTATGGCGGTTTTACGCTTGGAACTGGCTGTGCTATTTCTCTGGGCGACAATCCGACGACAAATTTAAGTGCTAACAACGGCTCAAAGCGGATTACAAACAATGGTAAAATTGTGATTGAGAGTGGAACTTGGACCGAATATGCCGAAAATGGTGTTATCAACAACGGCGAGATCGAGCACAAGGGGGCTGGCTGGGCGTCCAGTTGTGCTAGTTGGGTCACTTCGACGATCGTGAATAGCGGCACAATTAAATATGCTGGCGCGACGACTAGCTGGACGACGACAACCAACATTACAAATAATCTAGGTTCGACGATCATATACACTGGGACTTCTGGCACACAGGCGATCAAGGATATCACTTATTCCAATCTGACGATCAATGGCGCCGGCGCAACCTATATTTTGCCAGCTGATAAAACAGTCAACAATCTGACGGTGACAGCTGGGACATTGGATTTAAACACTCACAATTTGAGTGTGGCAGGAAATCTGATCAATGGTGCGACCCTGACGGTAGGCAACTCGGATGTGACACTAAACGGAACAAGTGCTCAGAGTTTGACTCCAGGTGGGGCGACTTTCAAAAATATTACGGTTACAAATTCATCGGCTGACGGTGTGACCTTTACTGACGACTTAATTATCAGTGGTACTTTGACCTCGACAAATTCAGCTGTCAGAAAACTAACTTTCACTTCTGGCAAGACTTATGCCGTCAAGAATCTGAGTCTCGAGGGTGATCATGCTCTGCGCTTGACTTTGGCTGCGACAGGGGGAAGTGATTGGAACTTGACCGATCTCTCCGGTACGAAGTCAATCTCGTATGTAAATGTTGCCCACTCAAATGCGGCTAGTTTGGTTGTCGCTACTAACTCGATTGATTCTGGCAATAATACGAATTGGAACTTAGTTGGCCAGATTACGGTTGCATTGGCGGAGACGGGCAGAGTTCACAATGATTCGGCAGTTACTATTACACTCAAAGACGCAGCAGGCACGGTGACGGCGGCACATAGCAATGTTACTCTCTCTGTCGATCTGGGTTCAGTAAGTCCAAATTCAATCTCTTCGTCTGATTTCGTGAGTGGTGTCTATAGTGGGAGCGTCCAATTCTCACGAGTCGGCACTAGGACTTTGACAGCCAGTACGAATGGCGTGAATGGTCAGGACACAGCGGCTCTGTCACCCGATGTCCTCGATCATTTTCAGATTGTGGTGCCAGGGACGGTGACAGCTGATTCGGCCTTTACCTCTGATGTAGCGGTTACGGCATATGACAGCTGGGACAATGTCAAAACCGATTATTCTGGTCAAATTTGGTTTGCTTCTTCTGACACTCAGGCTGTTCTGCCTTTTACAAGTTCTAGTAAATACACATTTACAGTGGACGATTCCGGCTCTCACAATTTCCCCGGAAGCGGATTTACTCTGAAGACTTCTGGTAACAAGACCTTGACCGTTTCGGAGGGTACGATTTCTCAATTTAGTAATAACATTCTGGTCGGCCCTGGCGCTCTCGGTCATTTCGAAGTCAGCGGCTACCCCGCGACGGTAAACGCTGGGGTTACATTCGCTACTCCGACCAATGATATTGTCGTTACAGTCAAAGATACAACTGGAAATGTCAAGACTGATTACGCTGGCGATGTTTGGTTCACTTCGAGTGACTCAAATGGAAATATCTTGCTACCGGCGACTCCATCTGCCAAATATACTTTTACTTCTGGCACGGGCATGGACAATGGTGTTCATACTTTCTCTGGCTCTGGATTTCAGCTGGCGACAGCATATACAAACCAGACGATTACCTTGACTGACGGAGCTGGCGGGGCGGCTGATGTTACTTCGGATAATATTTTTGTTAATCCTGGCAGTGTCAACCATTTCACTTTGGCTGATTATCCTGTATCTGGCCAAACGCAGTGGACAGTCGCTGGCGCGGATTGGTCGCAAACGGCTGGAAGCGGTAGTGGTGCGCCATATGATGTTGTAGTGACAGCTTATGATAGCTCAGGCAACATCAAGAGGGACTTTACCGGCAATGTTTGGTTCTCAGTCGACGAAGGGGTTACTGCGACTTTACCTTATGATTCAGCCAACAACTCCTATACTTTTAGCAGTGACGGCGGAACGACGAGGGCGGTCAAGAGCGATTCATATGACAACGGTCGGCATATATTCGATGCCGAAAGTTTCCAGATCGACACAGCTGGTTCATCTCTAAATTTTAATGTCAATACAGCGGGCGATGTCTCTTCAAATTTCAAAGTCAAGGTAAAGCCGGCGGCTCTAGCAACGGTTGGCGTAATCTTCGACCCGACAATAACAACCAAACTGGTTGACAACGAATTGACAGAGAGCGTGACTGTCTTGGTTTACGACTCAGCAGGGAACATCAAGACTGATTATGTGGGTGATCTCTATTTCACCTCCTCTGATCCAGCCGCAGTCTTGCCTTACTCTCAGAGTGCACCATATCCAATGACTCTCTCCGATGCCGGGAGCAAGACATTTACGCCTCTCAACACTCTTCGTAATTATTTCCAATTGAAAACCGGTGGCAATCAGGTCATAACTGCGGTAGCAACGGTAGATGGAAGCCCAAATATTACGGGTAGCTCCTCGACGGTCACAGTCTCGGCCCATGCCCCCTCTGATTTGCAAGCGACGGCTGGTCACCAACAAGTTGTTTTGGACTGGAAGAACGCAGTTGATCAAGCAATGACAAATGTTAATATTTATCAATCAGAGACGCTTGGCGAATTGGGGACAAAGATTGCTTCGCCGATGGCAAGTGTCGACACATATTCTCAGTACATCGTTTCGGGACTTACAAACGGCGTAACTTATTATTTCACTCTCAAATCAGTGGTGAAACAGCCTGATCAGTCAGAATTTGAATCTGTTGCGTCTCAGGTTTTGGAATCAGTTCCGGCCGATGTGGTGGCTCGAAATGTCGGCGCAATAGAGCTGGCTGATGGTCGAGTTAAGGTTGATTATGCACTGCGATACGACTCAACGGTCAGCTTGGAATATTACGATGTTTCGACTTCGACATGGCGGGCGACCAGTAGTGCGGCAATCAGCGGTGATTTTGACGATCAGCAGGGAAGCAGCGATTTGACCAATCACACTCTCTATTGGCAAGCAGGGACAGATTATATTAGCAAATATTACTCTGTTTCAGATGGTTTCAAGGTCCGTGTCAAGGTGGTAGTTCCAACTCAGGGGAATTCAACTGGTTATTCTCCGTCATCGGCACTTGCCTTCGACACAAAGGCTCCATCGAATCTTTCCTTGTCGATCGACGCTTCGGCCGGGGACAAGGCAACTTTGACAATTCATGCCGAAGACGACCATGGTAGTACGGTTCAGATGATGGTTTCGAATGATCCGACATTTACTGGCAAGAGTTGGCAAGCTTATTCGACCTCTATTTCAAATTGGGATATTTCCTCGGCTTCAACCATTTATGCTCGCTTTACTGATTCATATTCGAATATCTCCAGTACCAACTCTGATATTGTGCCAGTGATCGAAAATTTTGCTATTCGTGACAATTCCGATTCACGAATTCCAAGCTATATCCTCTTCCTAAGTTGGGCTGAAGCAAAAATTGGTAATGTTGATAAATATATCGTCGAGAGGCAAATCGGCAGTGGTGATTTCGTCGAAATAAATCGGACAACGCAGTTGCTCTATGTTGATGCTGGGCTGACCAAGGGGGAGTTCTATTCGTATCGGATCAAGGTATTGGCTCGTGACGGAAGTATCTCTCGGCCTTCCTCTGTCCTTGCGTCCAGTCCTGGCCTGGCGCCAGATATTTCGGCCAAGCCGACAGTCCAGGTATTTGGCTACAAGCAAGAAATCGGAGTTCGGGCGATAATCAAATGGATCACCGACCAGCCAGCTGATTCCTTCGTCGCTTACTCGACCGAACAGCTAAGCAATCTTAGCAACACGCAAACTCTTTCGGGGGTAAATTCAAATGTTCATGGACAGCTCGATCGGACCACAAGTCACGAGGTTACAATCACTGGACTCTTGCCTGGGAAGACTTATTATTACAAAGTTTTGTCGCAAAACGATATCAAAATTACTGGATATTCTGATGTTTATACGCTTACAACGCCCCAGTATATTCCGCTTGTGATTGACGGCCTGTCCTTTTCTGAATTGACGCCGAATTCGGTTTGGGTTTCTTGGCAGACGAACAAGCTCTCCAAAACCGATTTGTATTATGGCGCAGCTTCGAACTTCAACAATGTAAAGAACGATATAAATTTCAATACAGATCATAAGTTTAAGCTTGACGAATTAACTGCCGGTGTCGAATATCGTGTCAAAATTATAGGAACTGATGAAGATGGCAATACCGTTAGCTCTGATGTCTATGCGCTGAGTACTCCTTCGAATCCGGTTGTCTCTGATATTGCCGTCCAGAATGTGAGCAATAATTCGGCTGTCGTTTCATGGACAACGAATGTCGCAACTGATTCCGGTGTTCAATATGGCAAGGATACGGCATATGGCCTTCAATCGAGCAAGACTGATCTTGTAACCAAGCACGAAGTGACAGTGGTGGGGTTGGAGAGCAAGACGACTTATCACTTCCGAGTAAATGTCAAAGATACCTTTGGCACACTTGCTAGTTCAGCTGACTTGACTTTCACTACTACTTCAGACACAACTCCGCCGGTTGTCTCGGGGGTTCAGTCGCAACTGTCTGAAGTCTCGACGCCTCAGGGTATTAAATACCAGGCGGTTATTTCTTGGCAAACTGATGAAGGCTCGACAAGCCAGGTTGAATATGGCGACAATGCTGTCGGCCAATACGACAAAAAAACTCAGGAGGATCCATCATATAACATGACCCATGTTGTGATTTTGACTGACCTGAAGCCGAATGCAGCATACTCATATCGCGTGATTTCTCATGATACATCAAGCAACGAGGCGCGGTCAGGCAATAATACTATTATCACACCACCGCAGGAGCAGTCACTTCTGCAGCTAGTTTTGAATAGCCTCGAAGAGACTTTCTCTTGGGTTGGGAAATTCAAATTGAAATAGCAGATCGAAGTTGGAGTAGTCATTGAAATGTGCGGTTGTTTTCAGATAAAATAGAAGAAATTGGAGGGAAATGGCAAAATCTATAGTAATAGAAGCGAAGAAAGTCTCAAAAACCTTCAAACTGCAAGGTCAGGAAATTCAGGTACTCAAGGACATCAATGTTAGTGTCCACTCCGGCGAATATGTGATGTTCTATGGTGCGTCTGGCTGTGGTAAATCAACCTTGTTGAATGTGATTTGTGGTTTGGAACCGCCAACTGAGGGGGAATTGATAGTCCGCGGTGAATCTCTCTACGGCAAAAGTCAACATGATATTACCGAATATCGTCGCAGCAAAATCGGGATTGTTTTTCAACAGTTCAATCTTTTGAAATCGCTTACAATCCAAGAAAATGTGGCTTTGCCTCTGGCGGCAGGGGGAGAGAATTTCAAGAGGCGGATGGATCGAGCGGCCCATCTCTTGGAAATGGTCGGACTGACCAAGTTCCTTCGCCGCCGACCGCCTGAGCTTTCCGGTGGGCAACAGCAGCGCGTCGCGATTACCAGAGCCTTGGCTACAAACCCCTGGATTATTGTTTGCGATGAGCCGACTGGCAATCTTGATTCTCGATCCGCAGATGAGGTTATGGCTATTATCGAACGCTTAAATTCAAAATCGAAGAGAACTGTTCTGATGGTTACACACAATCCAGAATATTTGCATTTCCCCAATAGGATTGTCTATCTCAAAGATGGTCAGGTTGACAAAGAGGTGACAAACCGAGAAGTGACAGCTGAAGCAGAAAAAACGAATGAGAAACTCGATCTTGATTTGCGTGATCTTCTGCGCGACAAGGAGGAAAAGTGAAATTTTATGACATAATCGCGCTTTCCTGGAAAAATTTGATGGCTAACAAGATGCGGAGTTTGCTTACAATCACCGGTATCTCTGTTGGTATTGCTACAATAGTCTTCCTTGTTTCCTTGGGGTATGGGCTTCAGGCGCTTTCGATTCGGAAAATTACCGCAATCTCTTCGCTGACTACCTTGGATGTAACTCCGGCTCAGGATTCGATTGAAATTACCGATAGTGTACTGAAAGATTTTGCCAAAATCGACAAAGTCGAGAAGGTCAGTCCGCTGCTTTCCTTTGCCGGTCAGGTGACCGACGCAGACAAGAAGACTGATGTCGTCGCCTATGTGGTTGACAAGGATTATCTTGGTCTCCAGGGTTCGAAGACGGAATTTGGTGGTCTGTTTACAAAAGACGATCAAATCGTGTTGTCGTCCGGGGTGGCCAAGGCGCTCTCGCTTGAAGCTCAGGATCTGGTCAGCAACAAAATTACCTTCACTGGCTATACAGCCGACAAAGACGGTACGCTGATCAAAAACGAGGGTGAATACACTGTTGCCGGCATTATTGATGATACTTCGAGTGCTTTTGCTTATGTGCCGATTTCCAGCAATTTTGTGACTGCTTCGACTGCGTACAATTCAGTCAAAGTCAAGGTGACTGACACAAACGCACTTGCTTCGGTCAAGGAAGCTGTCCAGTCCAAGGGGTTCAAGGCAAGTTCAATTGCTGATACTATCAGCCAGGTTTATCAAATTTTCTCGATTATTCAAATTGTTCTCGCGTCCTTTGGTATCATTGCTCTGTTTGTAGCCGCAATTGGTATGTTCAACACGATGACGATAGCGCTTTTGGAGAGGACTCGAGATATTGGAATTATGAAAGCGATTGGCGTGCGCAATTCGACAGTTCGGGCTATCTTTCTGACTGAATCTTTCATGATTAGTTTCTTGGGAGGCTTTTGCGGTGCGCTAAGCGGCATTCTCTTCGCACAATTTATCAACTGGGTAATTAATATATTGGCGAAGAGTGTTGGCGGGCAAGCGGAGAAACTTTTCTATACCCCAATGCCGATCGTGCTCGCTATCGTAGTTTTCTCTCTTGTAGTCGGTGTTATTACCGGTTTCTACCCGGCCAAACGAGCAAGCAAACTTAATCCGCTTGAAGCTTTGCGTTATGAATAATAAAACGAAAAATAGTATGAAAAAGCATTTACACAAATTTTTGAAAAGTAAGATCTGGTTGATTTCGGCGTTGGTTGCGCTTGGTTTCGTCGTAATCGGGGGAGTAATCTGCTATTTCCTAGTGCAGAGAAGTGGTGTGGTGGATCCGAAGGATTCAGCAGCTTTGATCACTGAAGCTAGAAAATTAGCTAAGGATGGCAAAAATACTGAGGCGATCGCCGATTACGAAAAAGCTTTGGAAGTTGATACAACCAACAATACGGTCAAAGTCGAATTGGCCAATTTGTACATGAAGCAAAAGGAATATGATTCAGCTGCTGCAGAACTATCAGAAGTAACGGCAGCAAATCCAAGTGACAGTTATGCTCTCAACAGCTTGGGCAATTCGCTTCGCAACCAAGGGAAGACTGCGGAGGCAATCGACACTTACAAAAAAGCAATTGCGGGCGGAAATAGCGACAGCGTTGTGAATTTGGTTACACTTTATAACATCTCGGGTGATTATGCTGATTCGATTACTTTGTTAAATTCAGAACTTCTCAAAACCCCGGATGACCCAATTCTGCTGCAAGTTTTGGCTTCGACCTATTCCAAAAAAGGTGATAGCAAGAAAGCGGCAGAAATTTTGGCCAAAATCAAGAAGTAAAGATTGAACGATGGTCTGTTAAATGCAAGAACAAATCCAAAATATGCGGGGTTTGTTTTTTGTATTTTAGGATCTTCTCTTGTATATTGTTTTTATGAATCTTGATTATTCTTTGTCTAAGTTGCCGAGTATTGGTCCCAAAACGGCTCAAAAATTGGAGAAATTAGGTCTTTTTACACTCAGAGATCTTCTTTTTTATTATCCGAGGAGATATCTCGATTTTACTTCGATTACCAAGATCAAAGATATTGCCTCAGGAAAGCTTCCAGAAGAGCCAATTACGATTTCAGGGAGCGTGATTGGGGTAGCAAACAAAAAAACGCGCAGGAGGGGTTTTACGGTCACCGAAGGGGTGGTGGCAGACGAGACCGGCTCGATAAAAGTGGTTTGGTTCAATCAGCCATATCTTGAGAAAATGTTGAAGCCGAATCTAAATATTATTCTGAACGGCAAAGTTATTTATGACCGTTTCGCCAACGGTTTTGTAATGGAGTCGCCAATTCGAGCAAATCATCCCGCAATTGTACCGGTGTACAATCAAACAGCTGGAATTAGCAGTTATCTCTTGGCCAAGATGGTCCAAAAAGCGATGGTATTTCTGCGTGAAGTTGATGAATTTTTGCCACAAAATATTTTGGACGAACACAGTCTGTTTGGGATCGGAGAAGCGATCAGAAACATCCATGATCCAAAAAACAATCACGATTTGGCTCAAGCTCAAAAGCGCTTTGCTTTCGATGAACTTTTTTTCATTTCTTTGCGTGCCAATATCGCCAAAGCAATGATTGTGAGGAGCCAAGCGTCCCAAATTACGACTGATATAGAGAGATTGAAGGAAGTGATTGAAAATTTGCCTTACGAATTAACCGGTGATCAGAAGAAAGCGGTTTGGCAGATTTCCAAGGATTTGGCTTTGGGAACACCGATGAATCGTCTTTTGAATGGCGATGTCGGCAGTGGCAAGACAGTGGTGGCAGTCCTGGCGGCGTGGATTACGAAGGAAGCCGGGTTTAGAACGCTGGTGATGGCACCGACTAGCATCCTTGCGGTGCAACATTACGAAACTTTCAAGAAATTGTTTGACAGGAAACTATCAATCGGACTTTGGACAAGTGGTAGACAAGAAACGAATAAGGAATTAGGAATTAAGAATAAGGGAGAAAACCCTAATTCCAAATCAGATATTCTTAGTTCGGATGTGATCATCGGTACTCAGGCCCTGATTCAAAAAGGTGTCGAGATTGCTAATGTTGGTCTTGTCGTTACTGATGAGCAGCACCGGTTTGGAGTGAAGCAAAGGCAATCTTTGCAGGAAATTGGTAGGGCAGCTGAATACCACCCTCATTTTCTGTCTATGACCGCAACACCGATTCCGAGGACTTTGCATTTAGCGCTTTTTGGTGATCTTGATTTGACTTTGATTAAGGAAAAACCGGCAAATCGCAAGGAAATCAAGACTCGATATGTTGAGCCGATCAACCGACAGAAGGCTTATGATTTCATCCGAGCTCAAATCAAAGCTGGTAGGCAAGCCTTCGTGATTTGTCCTCTGATCGAAGAGTCAGAAGCCAGAAGTCAGGAGACAGAAGACAGAAGTTTGTTTGAAGAAGACAGAAAATCTGTCATTCAAGAATACGAAAAGTTGAAAAAAATATTCCCGGAGTTTACTGTTGCCATGTTGCATGGGAAAATGAAAGCCAAAGAAAAAGATGAAGTAATGGAACGATTTAGTCAAAACCAGAGCCAAATATTGGTTAGTACATCGGTCATCGAGGTAGGGGTGGATATTCCAAATGCAAGCGTTGCAATGATCGAAGACGCAGAGCGTTTTGGTCTGTCTCAATTGCACCAATTCCGCGGCCGTGTTGGGAGAGGAGAACATCAATCATTCTGTTTTCTATTTTCAAGTTCACAAAGCGAGAAATCTATTGGACGGCTCAGGGCAATGGAATCGACTAATGACGGATTTAGACTGGCTGAAATCGACTTGGAAACACGCGGGCCGGGTGCAATTTTCGGCACGGAGCAGTCTGGCATGCTTGATCTCAAAATGGCTTCGATTTCTGATCGGGAACTGATCGAAGAAGCCTCTGAAGCAGCCAAGTCAATTGTGACAAGTATTGATAATTGTCCTAAACTTTTGAATAAACTGAATCAGTTCGAACAGAACCAGCATCTGGAGTAGCTTCCAGAGTAGTAATTTAGGGTGCGATTTGATCGTCAAACTTGCCGTGGTATTTGGCTTCTCCAACGGTCTCTTCGAAGATAAATTGACAAAAACGAGTTCCCGAATGAAGCCGGAAAGGGGTGCGGCTCATATTGGCGATTTCCAATACCTGATGATTGGAAACACCCGGTTGCATAAACGGGGCTGAAATATGGACCATAAGGCCAAGGCGGGCGAAGCGCGAGCGGCCTTCGAGCCACCCGCATAGAGAAGAGGAGAGGGAAATTTTTTCTTCGGTCACCCCGAGAATTGTCTCTCCTGGTTGGATCACGATCGAATCGGCTTCGATCAGCTCTGTCAGATCGTGATAATCTAAATCTTCGGTCACGCTATATATTTTTTCGGAGCGCTTAAAAACTCGGAATTGATTGCCGAGCTTCAAATCAACTGAGCCAGGACCAACAGCTGCATGGTTAAACGGCTCGATCTTGATCCTGCCTGCCTCAATTGCTTTCAAAATCTCATCTTTGGTCAAAATTGACATTTTTCCTTTCGTTGTTTTCTTGATTTTATCTGAATTGATTTATATATTCAAACATTTGAAGGGCTTGATTTTTTGTCGGGTGCGAGACTAAAATTAATTATGGACAATAAAACCGGGGGGTTCGAAGGTTTTATATTTCAAAATAGATATCTGATTGGAAGTTTACTTCTAACCCTAGTCGTTTTTGGAAGTGTCTTCCTTCTCTGGAGAACAAACTATTTTGAGCCTGCGATACAAAGGGAGCAGGCGAGCAGCGAACAAAAGATAAAGGAATTGGAAGAAAAATTGAGCAGTAGCGAGACGAATACCGGCACAGAAATTGCGCCAGAAGATATTGCGGCAGCTGCTGTCACTCCTTCGTCTGACTCTTCCGGCACTCCTTCCAAAACGACGCCCAAAACGGTAACTTCAACATCACCGTCGTCAACAAGCTCCAAAACGGCAACACCTAGTGAGAGCGTCTCGAAAATTATCAATATCAATACGGCTTCAGCGACAGAACTTGATTCCTTGCCTGGTATCGGGCCATCCAAGGCGGCGGCGATTATTGATTATCGCACGATCCATGGCCCATTCTCTAGTATTGAAGCGATCAAAAATGTCAAAGGAATCGGGGACGTCACTTATTCAAAATTAAAAGACTTAATCACGATATAATATTTTGCCACTGTACGCAGTGACGGGATTCTTCGCTTTGCTCAGGATGACGAAGAAAACATTTGAAGCAAATAAAAAAACTCCGGTGAATCGGAGTTTTTTTATTTATTTAAGGTAGAACTGTTTTGACTTCTGACATCAGAGCTGATTGGTCTTCCTTCAGTTTGCTGATTTTCTTTACCAGTGCTCTGATTTGATCTGATTTCTTTTGCAACTCTGCAATCTCGGAATCAATCGCTTTTTGCTTCTCCATCATTTGCTTTTCCATATCATCAAATGATGTATTAGA
This sequence comes from Candidatus Berkelbacteria bacterium, assembly GCA_026397135.1. Classification (GTDB taxonomy): domain Bacteria; phylum Patescibacteriota; class UBA1384; order XYA2-FULL-43-10; family 1-14-0-10-43-13; genus JAPLVL01. The sequence continues at coordinate 6,655 of JAPLVL010000013.1, read as the reverse complement.
GCTTCCGGCAGTGTAATTATCCGAGTCCAACTTCGACTCTGTTGGCATTGCAGCCTCGTGTTCCTTGCTGTTGAGTCTGTTGAGGTAAGAATCAACCGATGAGGTTTCCTTTTGCTCCTCCCATTTCGGTGGCTCGGTTTTTTCTTCGACCATTACCGGCGCCGGAGCTTCGGGCAGACTTTCGTCCACGGCTGGAGTGTCGGAAATCAAGCCATCATCAACACTATCCAATCCGCTTGGCTTGGTATCGTACTGAAAATCATCTTGACTGTTATCTACTGGCTTGGCGTTGGCTGTAGGTGCCGGTGTTGCAGAAGAACTTGGCATTACAGATTGCGTCAAAATAGTGCCTTGCGGCAAGTCCCAGCTACTGCTGGACATATCATCGGCCATAAAATCCCTCCTTTTAAGAGCTTTTTTATATTCTAAAATATCTAAATTTTTTTTGCAAGCGTTTTAGATTTTTTTACAAATTGAGCCGTTACAAAGTTTTGCAAGTGATGAAAATGTTAATCAGCTATCGTGTTGGGTTGCCTGGCTGTTCGGCTAGAAATTGCCCGAACATTGAAAAATATTCAAAAATTATGTACACTATTTCCGTTGTGCCCGGGTGGTGAAATGGTATACACGTTAGCCTTAGGAGCTAATGCGGGAAACCGCGTGGAGGTTCAAGTCCTCTCCCGGGCACCAAAAAAAGTTTCCAAATCTTGGAAGCTTTTTTGATTCTATTTCTTTGGCTCTTCTTTTTTCTCGTATTCTTCTTTGCTGTTGCTCTCGATCAGGTTGACGCCGTCAAAAGTATTTGGAGTGGGTATTTCCATAATCGAGAGAATGGTTGGGGCGATATCGGCCAAAATTCCTGATTGGCGAAGAACAGCATATTGATATTTCTTGCCGACGACGATGAAGGGGACAGGATTAGTCGAGTGTGTTTTGATGACCTCGTTATACACAGGGTCGAACATGTAGTCGGCGTTGCCGTGATCGGCGGTGACCAACATAGTTGATCCAGGGAAACTTTCGATCAGACGGCGCAATTCTTTGTCAACAGCTTCACAGGCCTTGATGGTAGCATCCAAAACACCGGTATGACCAACCATATCCGCATTGGCATAATTGATCAAAACGAAGTCAAGCATTTTCTCATTCAGAACCTCGATCACTTTGTCAGTTATTTTGCTAGCTGACATTTCTGGTGCCAAGTCATAGGTGGCCACATCGGGTGATTTGATCAGATACCAGTCTTCTTTGGGGAATGGGTCAGCAATACCGCCATTGAAAAAGTAAGTGACATGCGCATATTTCTCGGTCTCGGCGAAGTGTCCTTGCGTTAGACCTCTATCGGAAATAATTTTGGCTAATGGATTTTTGATTTTTTCTGTCGGGTAAATAACCGTGACGGGAAAACGCTCATCATAGGTAGTCAAAGTGATAATATTTAAATTTCTGACTGAGTGAGTACCGTTTTCTTTCATTTCGGTCGTGAACATTTGGACAAGCTGTCTCATTCGGTCCGCTCTGATGTTGAAGAAGAAGACATTGTCTCCTGGTTTGATCGTGCCAACTGTATTTTGCTCTTTGGCTTTGAAAAGTTTGCCTAGAACTCCCGGAGTTTTGCTCTCCTCTAATTTTATTTTCATCGGCTCA
>JAPLVL010000013.1:0-4978 GCA_026397135.1 Candidatus Berkelbacteria bacterium | reverse complement strand
TTGTTCTTCAGTGCTTCCTCTTAAGAAGAAACTTCTTCGCCGGTTCCCTCGGTCAAGAGGAGATAACCCTTTCTGGTTCGGTCCCATCTGTTGTTCCGATCCATTGTGAAATAGCGGCCACAAACAGTTGCGATCTTGCAATCGAGGCCGAGCAACTTGACTTTGCCATCGACCATATCGAAAAATTTCTGGGCAGCTTTGGGGTCGGTGTCGCGGCCATCGGTGATCGCGTGCAGATAGATTTGCCCTTTGTATTCCTCTGCCTTCAGAAATTCCAAAATCGCGAGAATGTGGTCGGTGTGACTATGAACACCTCCGTTTGAGACAAGTCCGACTAAGTGAATTGGGTGCTTGTTGACTTTGGATTTCTCTAGAAAAGAAATCAGGTGCTTGTTTTTGAAGAATTTGTCGCTGTTGATTTCTTTGTCAATTTCGGCGATTTCTTGACTGATTCTTTTGCCTGATCCGATCGATTTGTGTCCAACTTCGGACGAGCCGGTCGCGCCCCAGGGTAGTCCGACATTTTGGCCAAAGGCACGCAAGAGAGTGTGGGGACAGATGGCCCAGAGCGTATTGAATGTTGGTAGAGTTGCCAGGGCGATGGCGTTGCCCTCTTTGGTTGCAGAGTAGCCCCAGCCGTCCATGACGACGAGAATAACTTTTGGTTGGTTCATAGTTTGTGTGATTAGCTGGTGAATAAATGCACACGAAACAGGTGAGTGTGCTAAATATATTTTAAGCGGAAAATGCAATTAATTCAAATTTTTGTCGGTGCGTTAGTAAAATACTTTGCGCATCGTAGTCCAAGCTTTAGCTTGTTGGGACCAGGTATTGATTGCAAATTTTACTTTGCTCCAACACACTAAAGTGTAGTCTCCATGTAGGCACGCAGGGTGAATTAATAATATGATACAGGAAACTGCCCCGACGAAATGTCAGGGCAGTAGGTTGTGGCGAGGAGAGCTGTTATTTAGCTCTTAGGAATCTGGTCAGGGAGACTTGACCGAAAATCTTTTGGTAATCTTCGGCCATGATGTTTCTGGCCGGTGTGAGATTCACATCTTCGGGGAGTTTTTCTGACTCCTTTCTTCGAGAAATCTTGTCAAAGGTGATTGTGATATAAACTCCTTTGATTTTGTCACCGAGGCGGTAGCGTGAGCGCAGTCGCTCGATTTTTTGCCGTCTTTCTTGTTTGCTTGGTCCAAGTTCCTTTCGTGGGACCAAGCCAAGTTTCTCTGCAAATCTTTTCTCTATTTCCTTAGAGTCTAGCATGGTCCTCCTAATTTTCTCATCTTGATCTAATTTCTAGGCGCCCCGTTCGACTTCGCTCAGGGCAGGTTCTCGAGCCCTATGCGCTTGCAGACTGTCGAAATTAGATTAAGCATCGCTTTTGATTAATTGTTAATATTGTCTTGGTGTTCGGCCTTCTGTTGTTTCCCTGTTTGCTTCCTGATTTATCTCGCTGAGGCAGGTCTCGATCTTTGACTGGGCGATGGCCGCTTTCTCGTCTAGGCTGTCCGTTGCTTTTATCGTCGTGCAATTCTCGTGTCCCTCCCAGGCGTTCTTGAGATTCTGGTCGATCTCCTTGGCTTTTTCCGGGGTAGCCATCGAGCGGTTTTCTTTTCTCTTCTCATTGTAAAGTTCGGGCTTGCTCTCAGCCATTGTTTCTAGGTGTATGACCTCGTCATAGAGGCCGAGCGCTTCCTCCTTTTTCAATCCGAATTTTTGGTAGAAGCTCTCGCCTTTGTCTTTGCTCTGGGTGGCAAGATCCGGCAGTCCTCGCTCGCAGAGGATGATTGTCGGTTTTTCTGTTTCCTCGGCGTCTTTGCGGGCTGCCATTTCGTATTCGAGTTGCCGCTTCATCATCTCGAGCTCGTAATCCTCATCCAAATTTTCTTGCCATTCTTCGCCTCGTTCCTCTTTCGCGTCTCTGACTGTGTCTTGCACAATGATTACCTCTTCTTCGAATTGAGCCGCCATTCGCATGGTAATCTCTCTTCGCCCTGAGCCCGGTCCTCCAGTTAGGGCGATTTTGCGGATTTGGCTTTCTCCGCCGGAGGTGTTTTTCATTTCATTTTGCATTTTGTCTCCTTTCTTTAAAAAAGCCCCCGATTTGATTCGGGGGCTTTTTGCAATATTTCAACTTCAGGCGATCGACCGGCGCCTGGCGAAGTATTTGTGAATTTTGGTGTGATTCTTTTCATTTTTTAAAAAAATTGGCCACCCCTGTTTGGAGCTGCCAATTTTTAATGTTCTGTTGTTGCTTAATTTATATACTAGAGGTATCGAGTTGTCAAGCCTTAGGGATTTTCGGAGACTAGATCATCGATATTGATGTAATTGCGGGCTTTGATCCCGTAGCGACTCTCTATTTCGTCGGCTGACAGATCGTCAATCATTGTTTCGACTTCGATACCAGCAGTATTGTTTTTCGACATCAATTTGCAAGTCAATCCCAATTTATTTAGAATTTGGCGTGCTTGTTTTAATTCGCTACCGGTCCAGATAGTCACGGGGCGGCGTCGTAAATCGGTCGAGAGCTTGATCAGATCTAGAACTTGTTGGTTTGGCTCGCCGTCGGCGCCTATCAGAGTACCTTCTAGATCGATGCAGAGGTCGGGATAATATTTCCCTTCAAATTGCTTGCCGACAACTTCGCTGAAGGCGGCTCTGGCGACGGTGTGAATTAGCATTTCGCGATCTTGGTCGCCAAATAATTCTGTGGCAGCAGCCAAAAGTGTCTCTGCTTTGTCTTCATCACCGGTTCGTAGTGCGTTTTGGAGGTCGTGATTGATTGTCTTGGCTCTTGAAATTTCAGTCGTCAGATCAAGCAAATCAAGCGCAAGCTGATCGAGTGGTCGCTCGTTTGATTTGGCCTCAGCGACTTTTGTGATTAGTTCCTGACCAAGGAAGGGGAGACGGACAAAGATAACATTGGGCGAAGCCATGGCGGCATGCCAGCGTGGATCAGCGGAGTAGGCAAGTTCAGTTTGCCAACCAGCAATAATGACAGGGTTGCCAGATTTGGCCAACTCTATCGCGTCGTTCAATCCGTTGCAGTTTGCTCGAGGTCCACTGAGAGCATGCTCGATGATGACGAGATTGGTGCTCTGATCAAGGTTGATGGTCTCGGCCATCCGCTCGAGAGCTGATCGGATTGGCTCATCAGCGATGATTACACCTTTTGAACCAGCCATTTCCTCTACTTTTTCGCATTCAATTTCTGGTTCGTCGAAAGAAGATGCATTCTCATCTTCTTCTCGAATCTCGGCCTTTGGCTGTCTTTTTTGTCCTTCACATGTTTTCTCAAGGCTAGATTTGATCTCGGCAAGAGATTGATTTAAATTTTCTAAATTTTGGTCGTTGTTCATTTTTTCCTTATTAATTAATCGATATTGATTCCAAATGCTTTGACTAAGTTTGGACAGGCCACAAATAAATCATGGTAAATTTGTTCGCGGACGACTTGCTCGAAGTGGGGTATTGTGACTAGATCGCGATCAGAACTTTCCAAATCTGATTTTGGATTTTGCTGTTGGTCGATTTCTGCTCGAAAATAGCCGATCTCTTCATCGGTTCGGTTGGGCCAAATTTGGGCAAGTTTGCCAAAGTTGCCGGCGCTGTCGAGCTGACGGATCAGCTCTGGCCGGAAGAGGTCGGTGATTGCAATATTTTCTTTTTGATTGAAATTTTCCATAGGTTTGCTGCGTCTAAATTTTCGCACTCACTGGCTTCCCATTTGAAAATGAGAGACCAGGTAAGCGGCGAAAATGAAGCCAAGATGGTTATATTAGCTCCGAGACTTCCCAAAGCGCAGAAGCAATTTGGGAGGCTGTCGGAGATGCCATCTTGCAGCATCCGACTGTTTTAAAAACCCCATCCATCACGGATTCAGACGGGGGAGTGACTGCTTGCACCGTGCTACAAGCGTAACTGTCATCCTGCATGCTGCTGGATAACTGTCCCTCTATTTCAAGGGCTCGGGTTTGTCCTGCCAATGATCCCAGAAACGTGGATCATCGGCTAAAACCTTCTGCTTCTTTGCTTAAAGTCAATAAATTCGGCAAACTAAAGTTTGAGCTCCGTAATTATTGTTTAAACAAAGGAGAGAGGGAAGTTATTGGTAGAAAACAAGGAATAGAGTGAGTCGTGAATCCTATCGTCGGCTGAAATATAATAATTTATTAGCCGTAGGTGACTTGTCTATCCTTGTCTTGCTACACAATATTTACAAAACATTGACAGATTTGTTCTGATCGAACAGTATATATTGTCCACTATGTGTGACAAATAATAGTTAATCCAATCAATCTGACGATGTCTTTTTCACGAGATGATATCAGCTTGTCAATGTGAAGGTTATTTCTAACCTGTAGAGGGCATTATATCAAAGACTTATTTATTTGTCAATAGTATCTGACAAAATAACAAAGCCATTGACAAATCAATCGGTCTAGTACTATTGACAAAGTAGTGAGATTGCGCTATAATATCGGTCATACATTGGAAATTAAAGCAAACCAATGCTCGGTTTCCAATTGTTAATGGTAATCCGCCATTTATGGCGTTTTATATAGAGTTGTCCCTCGCGGGCGTGTCGGAGTGATCCGGCAATGACCTTCCTAGGAGGTACCAAGATGACTGACGGCTGGTAGGCCTGAGTCATGAGAGCCGCGAGTAGTTTCACCTCTTGCGATGATGCAGTGTGAAACGGCCCCTCACCCTAAAAGGGTGAGGGGTGCTCTCTCAGGTATCTCCACGACAAAAAAGGAGGCAGTGATGCTTTACCTTGGAGTCTGGTAAGATTATGCGCGAATTATCGCGCACGAAAATCTGTAGTTTTTTCTGCCTTCGACTTATGCCAACTGGCAAATGATTGAAGGAAAGAAACGGACGGCACGGTCAATAGACCTGCCAAGATCAAGTCCCACCCTGAAATTCAGGGTGGGACGTCTTTTTTATTATAGCATTATTACCG
>JAPLVL010000007.1:16767-20198 GCA_026397135.1 Candidatus Berkelbacteria bacterium | reverse complement strand
TTGACAATTTCATATTTATGAGTATAATAATAGAGCCTGATGGTTACTGATTTTGTACGAGGGGGTGCGAAATCAAATATCCGTCGACCGATCTGACCGAAGCAGGTGCTTGTGCTCGGCCAGACGCACTCTTCACTCCCCAATTTATCCTTCATATTTATATATCGGGGAGTTTCCGAGCCCAAGACATCGTCTTGGGCTCGTTCTATTTACTGTAGATTCGATAAAGTATGATTTAGTATGAAAAACTATTGACTTAGTACGGTTTCGTATGTTATAATTATGCTCGTTGTGAGTGGATAGTGAAATAGCTATTACTTCAAAGTTCTTTGATGATTTCCCCGCACCGCCTTTGGCGTAAGTGGGGAACAATCAGAGAATTGAAAAATCCGGCCAATTTGCCGGATTTTTTGTTACAAAAATTGCTGGCAGCTATATGAGCCACCAGCACAGAAAGGTTAGATTCCGAACTTGATTTGACATTGCGGATCAGTTTGACGCAGATCCTCGACCACAATCTCCCCGATATTTACTCTCTGAACGACCACAGGAATGCTTTCTTTGACCCCAGCAAAGAGAGTTTGCAATGCTTGAATCGCTCGCAGATCAAGCCTGGTCGTGTCAACTCCTGTCAATTCGCATGTTTCTATGAATGACTTAATTGCGATTGAGAAACCAAACGCATCATCGCCACGCAAATAAACACCACGCCAGTCATCTCCGTTTTGGAGATAACCTGTTTCTAGCCGCTGTCCCATATCCGACACCTCCATTTGCATTGAAACAAATATGTAAATAAATTTCAATATACAGTTTGTGGCGCCCAGACTGGGCGCCACAAGAATTAGTCGAAAATACTTCTGACTGTCGAACGGGACGAGTTTCCTTGAGCAGGAGTATCCCAGCGATCAGCATTGAGAGTAGCACCCTTATGAAAGGTGATAGGCTCAAAAAGCTGCTTGACTTTCACAAGTCCAGACTCATTCGTCTGAAATTGCGCCGAAAGATACTGCTCGTCATCATTTATCGACAATTGGTCGATTATCATCGTCTCCCAAAAGCGACGAAGACCATCCCTCAAAATATTGAGAGTGTTTACAGAAACGTTGCGAAGAGAAATCGCAACGGGGATAGGATATTTCTCCGGCATCGGCTTCTCCTTCTGCTTTATTTATACAATATTTGGTCATATTTGTAAAGTGTTTTGCAATTTTTCAGGCTTCCGTTATAATGACTTAATGAAACAAGAACAAAAACCCAAAAGCACAATCCTCGACGGACTAAATAATGCACAAAGAATTGCAGTAACTCACGCGACAGGACCACTCATGATTGTTGCAGGAGCAGGGACAGGTAAAACTACCGTCATTACACGGAGAATTGCTTATCTAATTGAGCAAAAAATCGCGAAACCGTCAGAAATTCTGGCTTTGACCTTTACCGAAAAGGCCGCTTCCGAGATGGAGGAGCGCATTGACATGCTAATCCCTTATGGCTACACAGATATGTGGATTTCGACTTTCAATGCCTTTGGAGACAGATTGCTTCGAGATTTCTCCCTTGATTTGGGCCTTCCGGCAAATTTCAAAGTCCTAACCGCCACCGAACAAGCGATCTTCTTGCGTCAAAATATTTACGCTTTTGACCTCGATTATTTCCGACCGATTGGTAATCCGCTCTCACATATCGGTGCACTTCTGTCTCATTTTTCAAGATTGAAAGATGAGCTAATCGACGCCCCTACATACTTGAAATATGCCAAATCGCTAGAAGAGAAGGCACAAAACGAGGAAGAAGCAGGGGAGGCTAAACGCACGCTTGAGTTAGCCAACGCTTACGAGAGATATCAAGAATTAATGCTTCAGTCAGGAAATCTTGATTTCGGAGACCAAATTTTTCTAACTCACAAACTTCTATCGACTAACAAAAAGGTATTGAAGGAGTGCAGAAATCGCTTCAAATTTATCTTGGTCGATGAATTTCAGGATACAAATTTTGGCCAAAACGAGGTGGTCAAACTCCTGGCAGGCGAAGACAAAAACATTACGGTTGTAGGAGATGACGATCAATCAATTTACCGCTTTCGCGGCGCTTCAATCTCCAACATTATGGAGTTTATGAAATCGTTTCCTGACGCCAAGCAAGTCGTCCTAAACGAAAATTACCGCTCGACCCAGGAAATTTTGGATGCGTCATACAAGCTTATACAACACAACAACCCTGATCGTCTTGAGATAGAAAACAAGATCGATAAGCGCCTTGTTTCACCAAAATCAGGGAGCAAACCAGAACTCCTTTTCTGCGATAACCTATCTTGTGAAGCAGACAAGGTTGTAGAGAAGATCGAGGAGCTGAAGGAGTCAAAGGGCTACAAATACAATAATTTCGCCATATTAGTCAGAGCGAACAATCATTCTGAACCGTTCATTCAATCTCTCAATCTAGCCGGAATTCCATATGCTTTCTCAGGTGTTTCTGGGCTATTTTCTCAGCAGGAAGTCAAAATGCTTATTTCTTTTCTGAAATGCCTTGTCTATACCGATGATTCGCTCTCGTTTTACCAACTCGCGACTAGCGAAATATACAATATCAGTCACGAAGCACTGGCAGAATATTATACCAAGGCCAAGCGATACAATCGCTCGCTTTTCGAAATTGCAGTCAAAACTGTCCAAACAGCTTTCAACTTTGACCAAACAATTTTGGCAGAGACTGAAAACAATCAGACACTAATTGAGAGTGAAATTGTCAAGTTAAACGAGCTAGTTTGTGATATTAAATCCTTTTCGGAAAAGAAAAACGAATCTTGCGGCGAAGTTTTATACGAATTTCTGAAAGAAAAGGGGCTTCTAAAGCAGCTTTCTGCTGATCAAGGCGCTCAATCCGAGCAAAAAATCTATAATATCGCCAAATTTTTCGACCGGATTGCCCAATTCAATCACAGTTCGAGTGATCGAAGTGTTATGAAATTTCTAGAAAATCTCGAATTGATCTTGGAGGTTGGAGATGAGCCGACCACTGCTGGCATCGATCCTGATATTGACGCCGTCAATATTTTGACCGCTCACGCGTCTAAGGGACTGGAATGGCCAGTCGTTTTCGTTGTTAACTGTGTCGCTGATCGCTTCCCGGGCAAAAATAAGAGAGATCCACTTCCAATTCCGGATGAGCTTATCAAAGAACGCTTGCCTCAGGGAGATTTTCATCTTCAGGAAGAGAGAAGACTTTTCTATGTCGCAGCTACCCGCGCCAAAGAATATTTATATTTGACAGCAGCAGAAGATTACGGTGGCAAAAGAGCCAAGAAATTGTCTCAATTCGTGATGGAACTACTGGACGAACCCAGCTCCCTGAAGCTAAAACACAAGCTTGATCCAATTCAGAAGATAGAGCGCTTTGCCAAACTCGATTTGCAGCCAATGAAATTACCA
>JAPLVL010000007.1:0-16752 GCA_026397135.1 Candidatus Berkelbacteria bacterium | reverse complement strand
TATTATCAAAATACCGCTCCTAGAGAACCAATATTTGATGTACGGAACTGCAATTCATGCCGCTTTAGACCACTATTTTAATCGCAAATTAAACAATGAGATTCCAACTCTGGAACAATTACTCTCTGATTACAAATCAGCTTTCAAAAATATCGGGTTCATCACCAGAGAACAGGAAGAACAACGATTCAATCAAGGAATTTCAACTTTGGCCCGATTTTTCTCTGACGACCAGAAGACGCCGACAATCCCAGCTGCAGTAGAGATTCCCTTCGAATTTGCCGAAAACAAGGTAAAAATCATAGGAAGATACGATCTGGTCTGCGGAAAAGGGGAGCGCGCCGAAATCAAAGACTTCAAAACCTCTGATGTCAAAGAGCAGAAAGACGCCAACGATCGGATAAAAAAATCGACGCAGATGATGATTTATGCACTGGCATGGTATGAAAAATATAATATCATTCCCAAAACAACACTCTCATTTCTCGAATCTGGCCTGACTGGCAGCCTCATTTTCAAGGAGAAAGATCTCGAAAAGACAAAGGAAATGATATTTGAAGTTGCAGATGGTATCAGATCAGGCAATATGACAGCCAAACCGGAATCTTTTCAGTGCAAAATGTGTCCGTACAAGGATATTTGTGATGAAAGTTGCAGCTAAATTATTTAGGAGGAAATTTCATGAACATTGATTCAGGACAGCTAAAGGAATTCTTATTCAAGGCAAATGCCAACGGTTTTGCTGGAGATGCACAGAAAATATTGCCTCAGCGACCAGGCTTCACCGAGCTCGAATACAGAGAAGGGGATTGGACATTTCGTGATTCATATGCTGGTCATTTTTTCGCTCCAGGACAAGAAATTGTTTATCTGAAAGACAATCCAATATGGGCGATGGCTTATAGTGGCGGAATGAAATTTGAATTACATAAAGATAGCGATCTCGCTTACAAAACATTCGTTTTTCTAAAAGAAGCACTCCTGCATATGGATAAGGACAAGCCTTTCCGTGGGCCGAGCAATTTCAAGAAAGAAGAATGGTATTATATCAGCCATCTGAAAGGGGACTTATACGATTTTTTGGGAAACGAAAAGATTTATTATCAAAACAAACTGGTTTTTGAGCAAAATTTCATTGGCGGGATCATAGTCTGATATCGTTACCCCTGAAGGGGTATGATTTTTTCATACTTTGTGATAAAAGTGTGAATAGGAGGTGAATTCAATGATTCTTTGCGATGAGCCTATTGTCGTTGACTTGAGAAACTCTCCACTGATGTTTGACTTCAATATTCTAGCCCGAAAACGAGGCTGTGAATCTCTGAGTTTGCTTGCAGTTGCACTAATGTTAAGCAAACTCTCCCTCGAAGGTCAGGAAGTACCTGACAGCCTTCCTCTTGAGAGTTTGCCCGTCGCCAAACCTCACGATGTAGGTTTGGGGTGGCTCAAAGGTGGGCAAATCCTGATCAGGGGAGAGTTGGCAATTTTCCTGAAACTTTGGAGTGAGGAACGCCAGAAAAGCGTTTCGATAAAGAATTTGATTGTCGAGTCGATGATGCGTTTCCTCAGGATCTGCTCGCCAAATGGTGAGGAAATTGAAGCACCGGATGAATTCGATCAGCCGCTCAATCTGACAGAGAGTCAGTACCTGTTGACTGAAGAAGCCAAACTTGTGCTTTCGATCCTTGTTCCCGATGACTGTTCGAGAGAAGACTTCATTGTCAAGTGTATCTCTGAGAGCTACACCGCTGTTTACGGCAATACCAGTGGACATAAATCTCCCGAAACAGTGTTGTTTTCTGACCAATTTGTCGATTTAAGCTTAGGTCTCTGCGAACAGCTCGACGCTCTGGCAGAATTTCAGTCAATTCCGCGCGAAATTGCGCTCCACCTCGTGCTCCAGTTTGCTTGGGACAAATCCAGGCATTCTGAAAATGTCCAGCTTTTCGTGCCATAGTTTCCTTCCGGCTGCACCCCCTGCAGCCGGAATTTTTGTTGCAACAATGTTATTTTTGTGGTAAAAATACACATAGTCTTTCTTGTATGCGAGGTGCGAAATGAGTTTTCCAATCGTTTTTAGGCACGGCAATAGACTAATTATTGCCAGAGCGCTCGTTGCAATCGATAAGAATGGTCCAATTCGCGAGATGGAAAGAATCGTCGAACTACTGGAATACGCTGAGTTTCAAACTCCAGCCTGACGGCAACGGCGAGCTCTATCTCGACACTATGTCTGCCACCAAATTAGCTCTGAAGACATTCGACCTTGGCGTTGCTTCTGTCGATGCTACCTTCGAGAGCAGGATTGCTCTCCTGAAAAGTTATGCAAACAGGCTGCATCGTGGACTGATACTCGCTGATGTGCAAAAGAAATATCTGGTCGATTTCCTCGAAGCCCTGGACGGAGTTTTGAGTCAGGAGGACTGAGATGGATTTAACCTCCGCAGCTGAAACCTTCATCGAGATCGACAGAGAAATTATCTCGCCTGATGTAATCAATTGGCTCAACAAATCCTTCGCTGAATTCATCGACTCAGTCGGATTCAACTATTCACCTGATTTTCAAATGGTAAATCTCTCAATTGCCGAAGAAGGTCAAATGAAAATGCGCTGGACATGTGGGGGACCAATCAAATTTGCCTTTTGGGTAAAGGACGGCAAAACACGATTCAATCGAATCAAACTACCCGTTCTGGAGCGCCCAGGTGAGATTGAGGGAGCCCTGCCATCGGGTGCCAGATTTATCCTTGTTTTCTACTAATCATGGCCTCACTTATCAAGTGAGGCCAAATTTTGTATTTAAACCAGTATTTATGCTATGTTTTAATATGAATTTATTAACGATAGGATTTAAATGCCAGATCAGCAATTAAACATTAAATTTGACGACCAAACAGCCAAGGGAACATATGCTAACAACCTGATGATTCAGCACACGAAGGAGGAGTTTTTGCTCGATTTCCTCAATATTCTACCACCGCAGGGAGTGCTTGTTTCCAGGATTATCACAAGCCCAAACCATGCCAAGAGGATCCTCCGAGCACTTGAGGAAAATATTAAGGTTTACGAAAAATCATTTGGTAAACTGACGGAATCGTCAGTTCCTGATCGAACAATAGGTTTTAAACCTTAAATATTTTGACTTCAAACTCTTTTTGATCTATAACAGGGATGGCAAGCTCGAAAGGGGGAATTCAGAATGCCGATGTCAAACGAAGAAATTTTCGTTTACCTTCGTAATTTTGGCGAGTTACGCGAAAATCAACTCGTAAACGCCACCTCTTGGCTAATTAAGGACATTGTCCGTGCAAAAATTAGCCTCGAAGAAATCCACCGCGTAATTGGCCTCTGTAATGGCAAGATTTGCTTTTTCCTGATTCTGACGCTTGTTCAGGAAGACTCTGAACTGAAAAAGGCCTGTCACGAAAAGCAGAACAACAAGCTAGCAGGGGAAATCGTCGCAAATGCAGTGATGACTGCTGTTTATGCTCCTGGTTACAATCGCGCTTTTTGCGAGAAAGTTAGATCATACTTTCAGGGAGATCGTCTACTCGAGACAAATCTTGAGAATGTAATGAGGACAATCTTCAATCTTAAGCGACAACACAGCATCTCACCTCGCGCCGAAATGCTACTTCGAAGCATTCTGGAAATACTGCGCCAGCGTAGAGACACAAAGATGAATTAATCGCCGTCNCCCGACACCTCGTCGGGACAATTTTTATCTCCCCCAGGGCAAAACCCTTCACAGAGTAGAGGAGTACTCAAGATTTTGTAACATTACGAAAATATACTGAAATTACCGAATGATTATCACTAATATTATGCGACATAGATAGTTCCGAATTTGTCCACCAGAACTAGGACAAAATACCACTTTATTTGCAATTATATTTAACAACTACTTGATACAAAACAAAAAATATCTGTGTCAAACACGGGTATTTGTAAATAATTCAAATATATTTTTGCAAAAAGTTGAATTTGAATGCTAAAATCAGACCATTTTTTACATATTTTTCAACATTTTGGCCGCCGATTTGCCGGCTACAAATCCACTCGACCATGCCCACTGCAGATTGAAACCGCCAGAATCACCATCAACATCAATAATTTCGCCAGCAAAGAAGAGCCCCGGAACCAGCTTCGACTCGAGGGTGTTTTCGTCAATTTCCCTAACATCTATCCCGCCTGCAGAAACTTGAGCCTCTTTCAAAGGCCGGACAGATTTAACTCGAAGATCAAGCGACTTGAAAGCCTTTACAATCGAAATACGATCAGCTTTTGATATTTCAGCTGCTTTTCTTTCTCCGTCAACATTTGCAATTCCAAGAAGTATTGGTAACAAATTGAGTGGGGCGAAGCCAATCAGCGAATTTTTGACACTCTTTTGGCCGTTTCTCGCTATCGTTTCTGCAATCTTTTTGTCAAGCACCGAGCTATCAATTTCTGGGAAAATATCAATTTCAATATTTACATCACCTTTTTCGAGACTATATGCAATATCGCGGGCAAGTCCCATCACTGCCGGTCCAGAGACACCAAAATGAGTAAAAAGCAGATCGCCAGAGCGTGTAGCAATTATATTTCCAGCTTGCTTGATGCTGACTTTCACCTCTAGTTTAAGGCCCTGAACTTCACTTGGCCATATCTCAATTGTTTCGACAGGTACCAGAGCGGCCTTGATCGGCACAATATTGTGGCCAAATAGTTTTGACCAGAAGAGTCCATCGCCACTTGAACCAAATTGAAAAGCCGCTTTTCCCCCCGTTGACAAAATTAATTTTCTGGTCCGGAAGGTTTCTCCGCTCTCAAACTCGATCAGAAAATCTGATTCATCTTTTGAAATTCGTTTTACCAACTTGTTTGTGAAAATATCGGCATTTAGCTCATCAAGTTTATTTCCCAAAACCTCGACGACGCTTTTTGCCTGGTTGCTCCGCGGAAAGATTCTTCCTCGATCTTCTTCCTTCAAAAGGAGCCCCAGGGACTCGAAAAATTGCATCGTTTCAATATTGGTAAATTGATCGAGAATCCGCTGGATAAACTTAGCATTTGCGCCATGGAAATTTCTAGAGTCGACATCCTTGTTCGTCAAGTTGCAACGACCATTTCCTGTCGCCAAAATCTTGCGCCCTATCTGGTCATTCTTATCGAATAAGGCAATATTTGCTCCAGCTTCAACAGCCATAATTGCAGCCAAAATTCCGGCAGGCCCAGCTCCGATTATTGCAATATCATATTTTTTCATAACAATATTTTAGCAGAAAATGTCGCAAAAAACTAGCCACAGGAGTAAAAAAATTGGGGCAAAAATCGTTTCGCCCCGGGAGCAATCAAGTTTTCCTCGGATTTGAGAGTTCGCGAAACAAATATTTTCCTCGTTTTCCACACTCGTGGCAAACGATTTCAAATTCTTCGTTCCGCGGAAGCTCAGGATAAAAACTGCCGCACTTGCGACAAACATATTTGAAGCCGCGCTCACGCGCTTCTTCGGGTGAGATTACCGACATAGTATTCACCTCCCCAATTAGTTATTTATAGTCGAAAAGTGAAAAATATTCAATCAACCAGAAGATTCAAATTGAATTTTTTCACGAACAGGAGTACAATTTCCATATCTTCCCCAAAAGGAGGCGAAGATGCGCCAAAAAGCTAGCCGCTATCGGCTCAAAGAAGGGGTTTTTCTTCTCCTTGGCGACCTTGCTGATTATTACAATGTCGAGATCAATCAAATCCTGGCATATTTAGTCAGCAAACGCTATTTAGAGAACAATCCCGAATCAACCTCGTCTTTCCCGATCATTTCCATTTCGGCTGACTCCAATCTTCATGTCGTCTTTCTCTTGCCTGAATGGGAAAACCAATTGGAAAAGATAATCGCCGAATCCGCTAAGACCTCGACACCATGTCTTAGCAAGAGCGAAATGATTTCCTTCATTGCAACGGAAGCTCATTTCGTAGAATTCACTCTTCCTCTTCTGCAATTCAACGTTCATCTTACTATCTAGTGTTCTGGCCAGGTCCGACAGGTCCTGGCCATTTCCTTGCAAAATTTGCTATAATACAAACAACATTTAATCTGGATTTATGAGTCTATTAAGTTTTATCGTCGCAATAATTTTCATCGCCCTGGTTATGACTACCGGTTTGATTTTGTATTTCTCGAAAAAGTTCAAAGAAATGACGCTTGGCAAGGACAACAACCAGAGTCTGCAATTTCTAAATCAAAATATTCAGGCTATGAATCAACAATTTAGTGAAAAGATGGACAGAACAACTTCTGCGATGAATGAGAGGCTTGATACAGCCGCCAAAGTAATAATGGCGGTAAATTCTGAACTTGGACAAATGAAGGAAATTGGTTCAAATTTGAAAAATATACAAGATTTCATGCGCTCTCCAAAACTTCGCGGGAACCTGGGTGAGCAGGGATTAAAGGAGCTGCTATCACAGGGTTTACCGACTCGGTATTTCGATATTCAATACACTTTTCGCTCCGGCTTGACGGTTGACGCGATTATTCATCTCGAAGCAGGAAAAATTCCAATCGATGCCAAATTTCCCTTCGAAAATTTCAATCTGATGTTAAAATCTGACAAATCCGAAGACAAAGCAGCAGCTAGGAGAGCTTTTCGAAACGATTTTCGCCGCCATGTCAACGCAATCTCCAGCAAATATATCAACCAGGACGAAGGAACGAGCGACTTTGCCTTCATGTATATCCCTTCCGAGTCAATATATTTCGAAGTTATCAACAATGAATCAGACTTGTTTGAATATGCGGCAGAAGCCCATGTTGTTTTGAGTTCTCCCTCGACATTCTTCTATTATCTGCGAACCATTATGCTTGGACTCGAAAGTAAGAGGGTGACAGAGATGAGCCACGAGATCCTAAAAACCTTAAAGACGGTCAAACTACAATCAAACCTTTTAGGTGACAATCTCGGCATCCTGACTAGACATATTGGCAATTCAAGCAAAACTATTTCAGCAGTCAATGATCAATTTGCCAGACTGGCCGAAAAAGTCGACCGAATTGATCTGCTGGAGGAAAAGGAAGAAGAAAGGTTGCTCAATGAAAAATCTTAAATTATCATTATATTTCCGATACACGCTCATAATATTTTTGAGTATTTTCGCATTGGCCGTTGTCTTGCTCCTCGCCGACAAAATCACTAACATTAGAAAAGAATCAAAAGCTCCACTGACACCAGTTGAGACTGATACTTTGTCCCAAGACGATATGGTGAAAAACACCCCCATAACTAGTTTGCCCAATCTGGTCGGGGGCCAGAACAGAATTCCGATATTGATGTATCACTACATTCGTGATTTAAACGACCCTTCTGACAAGATTGGGACAAACCTGTCCGTCTCCCCAGCCAATTTTGCAAAGGAACTTGGAATACTACAGGCTCACGATTATACGACCGTAACTTTCGAAGAAATTGCCCAAAACCCTGCTCTTACGGTAAAGAACCCAATAATTCTCTCCTTCGATGATGGCTATGAAGATTTCTACACAGCTGCCTATCCAGAACTGAAAAAGCACCAAATGAAAGCTGTCTCGTATGTTATTACTGGAAAAGTCGGCGGTGAATATATGACTGCTGCCCAAATCAAAGAAATATCAGATTATGGTATTGAAATTGGTTCTCATACAATTTCACACCCAGATTTGCGAACTCTAAATGGTCAAAAGCTCAAGAGCGAATTAACAGAAAGCAAGGCAACCCTAGAGGCAATTACGGGCAAAACAGTAATTTCGTTCTGCTATCCTTCTGGAAAATACAATGACATGGTCGTCGCTGCTGTCAAAAACGCTGGTTACTTGGACGCAACAACCACAAATCCAGGACTTTCAAATTTTGATAACCTCTTTGAGCTCTCCAGATACAGGATGAACCCGACCACAGAACTAAGCGGGATATTGAAATGAAAAATATTATTGTAAAAGCTACCGAAACAGATACAAGACTCGATGTTTTTCTGACACAATGCCTGCCAGAAAACTCCAGAAACTTCATAACTGGAAATATAAGAAGCGGAAAAGTTCTCATAAACAATGAGGTCAAAAAACCGAGCTACAATATCAAGCTCGGCGATGTTATTTCACTTGAGCTCGCCGAAAAAGAAAGCAGCCTTGATCTCAAAGCAGAAAATATTTCACTGGATATTATTTATGAAGATGAAAATGTTATTGTTGTAAACAAAAGGCCCGGAATGGTAGTGCACCCTGCTGCCGGAAACTACGAAGGGACACTCGTAAATGCATTGCTGTATCACTTTCCCAAAATAGAAGATGCGGTTTTCGAAGAGGGAAATCCGATATCGATTAGTCGCCCCGGGTTAGTACATCGTCTAGACAAAGACACTTCGGGAATAATCATAGTTGCCAAAAATGCCAGGGCAATGCATTCACTTTCGAAGCAAATCCAGAATCGCAATGTCACCAAAATTTACAAAGCAATTTGCTACAACTGGCCCAAAAATCCTGACGGCAAGCTTGTAAATTTCTTAGGCAGGCATCCCGAGAACCGAAAGATGGTTGCAGATATTGGCGAAAGCAAAGGTCGCCAAGCAATTTCTCACTACAAAACTGAACACTTTTACGAAGATAAAGATGGGAACCATTTTTCAGAAATTCTCTTCGACATCAAAACCGGCCGAACGCATCAAATCAGGGTTCAGTCAAAGATTATGGGCTGTCCAGTCATGGGGGATGAAATTTATGGTAATAAAACAAGTTTGAAACTCTCCGATGATTACCAAATAAAACGACAACTTTTGCACGCATATTCACTCTCTATCACTCTGCCAGGTGACAACAGACAGACAACATTTGTCGCTCCCGTCCCAAACGACTTCGAATCCTTCTTGTCTAATTTAACAGAAATTGCCTCTCTCTGACTCAATTCTTCGGAATAACAAAACATCCGATTTGACGGATGTTTTTTTTGTATGATAAGTTATGATCGCTTAATATTAATCAAGGATTTCTATGGAACGAGAGAGAATTACGATTTCGATCAAGAAAGATCTTCTGAATCAAATTGACCAAATTATTGACGGCGTTTCGGTGCGCAACCGCTCTCACGCCTTCGAAACTCTTGCACTCAAATCTCTTGGAAGTCATTCGCGTCACGCTATTATTCTCCTAGGCGGAGACAATGCTACCAAGGCTGTTCCAGCCACCATTTCTTTTCTAAACATGCTGGCCGAAAACGGCTTTGACAAAGTTACTCTCGCGCTTGGATTTCTGGGAAACAAAATCAAATCTCAATTAAGTAATGAAAAAATTAAGATAAAGTATGATTTCTTAGAAGAGAGTAACGGTTCAGGCGGAGCACTACTCAATCTAAAAAAAGATCTGAAGGATACATTTATCGTTTTTAACTCAACCGAAAAACTTAAAATTAGCCTCGACCAACTACTGGAATTTCACCGCAAGCATCAATCTATTGCTACGATTGCAACAACTGATCTTGAAAGTATGGAGGGTGTATATGTCTTCGAACCATCAGTATTCAAATATATCCCAGAAGGTTTTTCGCTTTTGGAAGAAAACACTTTGCCACAGATTATCAAAGACGGTGAAGCGGTTGTCATGCCTCTAGAAATTATCTAGATATAAATTGACTAATATTCGGGATTTGGTTATCATAATTTCAAGGAGTTATACGATATGAAAACAAAATTATGGATTCTTTCTGGTGCTATTTTACTAGTAGTCGCTCTAGCCGTTTTTATTGATATTCCCCAAAGTCCGCTCTGGGGGACAAAGATAAAGGCCGCCTTGGGCCTTGATCTCGTCGGTGGCACCGAGTTGATCTATCAAGCCGATCTTTCCGCATCTACTGACAAGGTCAAAGATCTCGATAATCTGAAGAATGTTTTTGAAAAGCGTATAAACGAACTTGGCGTCTCAGAACCAAGCATTCAGACAAGCGGTGGGGACAGAGTTATTATTGACCTGCCTGGAATCAAAGACATCGACCAAGCGATTCAGAAAATTGGTGCGACATACGAACTTGTGTTTATGACTACAAGTACAGCTGAGGATGGTGGAGTTCAGCTGCCCGATTATTACGATAGCTCTTATACCTATCCTGGATATTGGAAAGCAACAGATTTGACAGGACGAAATCTGACCAAATCACTCGCAACTTTCCAAAATCAGACTCAGGGCATGACTAGTAGCAGTCCAATTGTCTCGATTCAATTTGACAATGTCGGTAAACAAAAATTTGACACACTGACAAAGGAAAATCTGAACAAACAAATAGCAATCGTGCTTGATAACAAAATCGTATCAGCTCCCACAGTCCAAACAGAAATCAGCGATGGGCAAGCAATTATTACCGGCCAAAAGGACATCGCAGAATCGCAAGAGCTAGCAAAGCGATTGAACGAGGGTATGCTGCCAGTACCAACCAAACTGATCGGACAGCAAAATGTCGGCTCAACCTTGGGCAAAGATTCTCTCAAGGCAAGCTTGATTGCCGGCCTTATCGGATTGCTTATCGTTGCCATCTTTATGATCTCCTACTATGGCTTCCCTGGGCTAATTGCCGTATTCGCACTATCAATTTACGCTATTTTGACGCTTGCAATTTACAAGATAATTCCAGTCACCCTAACTCTGGCCGGTATCGCCGGATTTATCCTATCGATCGGTATGGCGATTGATGCTAATGTTCTAATCTTCGAAAGAATGAAGGAGGAGCTCAAACTTGGTAAGCAACTAAACCTTTCAATCCTTGATGGTTTCAATCGTTCTTGGAATTCAATTCGCGACTCAAATATTTCCTCAATCATTACATGCCTAATCCTCTACTTCTCGACAGGATCTGGTCCAATTCGCGGATTTGCCCTAACTCTGCTTCTGGGAATTTTAATCAGTTTATTCACCGCCATCACCGTTACCCGTACCATCTTGTTATTATTAGCATCTAGCCCACTAAAGAGGTTTATCCATGTATAGAATAATCAAAAACTCCTGGATTTGGTTCACCTTTTCCATTACTCTGGCAGTTATTTCAATCATTGCCATTTGTGTCTTCGGCCTGCGAATTGGCATTGATTACAAAGGAGGCACTTCAATTGAATTCACTGCAGCGTCAGCTGATCGGGTTAATTTGGCCAAATCGGTACTCGACGATTCGAAATACAACGGCTATCAAATCAAGGAGAGCGGCAACAATAGTGTTATTATCAAAATGCCAACTCTGTCAAATGACCAGCACAAAGACCTGAATACCAAGATGACAGCACTGATGCCAGACTACAACGAGACACAGTACGACACCGTCGGACCGATTATTGGTCAGGACCTTACCAACAAATCCATCTTTGCAGTAATTTTGGCATCCCTTGGTATTATTATCTTTGTCGCCTTCGCATTCAGAAAGGTCCCAAAGCCACTTTCATCTTGGAAATTTGGCATGTGTGCAGTTATTGCCCTTATTCATGATTTGTTGATTACGACCGGTTTTGTTGCCATTCTGGGCCATTTCTTCATCTGGATGGAGGTTGATGCGCTCTTTATTACAGCACTCCTGACAATCATGGGGTTCTCGGTTCACGATACTATTGTTGTCTATGATCGATTGAGAGAGAATTTTATCAAAAACCCTCATCAAGACATTGAAATTTCAGCAGAAGAAAGTATCAACCAAACTATCGTTCGTTCAATCAATACTTCCATGACAACCGTATTGGTTTTGATTGCTTTGCTTATTTTCGGGAGTTCCTCAATCAGGCACTTTATTATTACTCTTGTCTTCGGAATTTTGATCGGAACATATTCATCTATTTTCAACGCAACTCCACTTTTAGTACTGTGGCAAAAGAAATCATGGAAGAAATCCCCCTCTAGATAGAGGGGAGTGGGGGGTTTTGAAAAAAATACATTCTATTTTATATTCTATTTCTGAGAACAAAACCAATACGGCATGCTGCGCAGGACAACAATAATAGTTTTACAAATAGATGTACAAATATTGTATAATTGTCATGACGATATTAGATGAATCATGCAACGTGAATAATAAACAGAGGGATTTGTTATGTATCTAATCATTCTTGGCTTGGCACTTGGACTAGTAATGGGGGCTTTCCTGCAGTTCAATATTCCACCAGAGTACACCAGGTACACCGCAGTCGCAATTATCGGACTACTTGATTCTATTTTCGGGGCAGTCAGAGCATCGGTTGAGAAAAAGTACAACACAACTGTCTTTCTGACTGGGCTAACATTTAATATGATTTTCGCCGTAATAATTACCTTCTTTGGCGATAAATTAAATCTTGATCTTTACCTGGCTGTATCAATAGCTTTCATGATTCGAATTTTGGCAAATATTGGTTCAATAAAATCTGCGACTGTTTCGATGATTCAAAAAAAGATTTCAAACAACCCACTAAAAGACTAGATTTATACTCAAAAGGTATAAACTATCATACTAAGTATGATAAGGGCCTTAGATGCGATTCTGGGGCCTTTTATATACCAAATTTGCGATAAGTAATTGCATTTTGAGAGTAAATTGTTACATTGATCGTTTTTTACACTACGACAAAAATTTTCTCTTGCCAACAAAAAGTAGAAATGAGTTAGGATAATTATTTAGAAATGAAATATGGGGCAACTTGTCACAAATAGTAGGAGAGTGTAATTTGAAGAAGTTTCTTAGTCGTGTAATTATTACTAACCTATGCCAACCAACTGAAGTTTCATACATATTAATCAGAAATAGAGCAGTTCTCTCGGGCCAGATACAGCGTCGCATAATGTATGTTATACGACGCTGTAGTTGGCTTTGAAGTATACCCTATTTGATAGGGTACTTTTTTTGATATCTTTTATTTTGTATTCTATCTGCACCAACTATTTTGGAACTACTCCAAGCCACCATACTGCTCTATTCGATATTATATCGAATCTATTATTTAGAAGCCGTTTCTCGACTCTCCCCCAGGAATCCCCCAATTCATTCTCCCCCGCCACTAGAAACAAAAAAGAGCTCCGAGACAATCCCCGAGCTCTTCCCCTATTTCCTAACAACTAGTCATCATTTGAATCTAGCTTGACAGATTTGCCCTCTTCTAGATGTTTGGCATCTTGGTATGTTGAACTCTGGAGTGTTTTGATCATTGAGTCAACATTGTCTTCTAGCTTCTCCATTTTTGATTTTGTATAATCTACTTGGCTTGAAACATTGTGATTGAGCGTGGTTGCCTGATTGCCAACTGTTTTTGGTGCTTCATCTCTTGCTGGGCTTTCAATGATCTTTTCCTCTGGTTGCTTCCCCGACTCCTCTATCTCGTGCGCAGGAGCTACTACAATTTCGTTTTCAACTTTGGCCGGAAGTGCTTGTGGCAATATCGTAAGCTCAGTCTCGTTTGGCAAAACAAAACTATTGCTTTTTGATACCTCGGTAGTCGATGCCTTTGTAGCCTCATTTGTTTGTTTTTCAGAACGAAATTCATCTTGAGATCTTGGAAGTTCTTGCTCCTTGGTAACGGGAGTTTTGATAATTTCTTTTGAGGTTTCCACTAATTTACTCTCCTTTTCTGACTCAGACTTCTTCTCCTCAGCCTGTTTGGAATGCTGATCGGGATATGAAGGCCTGAGAGCCGTATGCGAGGTTGAAACCTTCTTGGATAGCCCAACCATTTTGCGGCCGTTATCATCTAATTCCAGTCCACTCTTGGCCAATTTCTCATCATTAATTTCCTCGCCAATATACCACTTCACATTCCCTCTGGCCGTCCTCTCTTTGTAGAGTTTGCCATCGAGAATATTCTGATATTTCACTACCCGAATTTGCTGTTCTTCTTTTTGGTCTTCTGCGTTTTCTGGTGAAGCGACATGATCTTCTATAATAGGCACCCCAGATGGTTTCTCCTCTGGCTTTGGTAATATCTCGGCTGGTTTCATTGGTAGTGGAGCCGAAGGTTGCTCGATCGGTTTGGGCTGGGCAGGTAATGATGTATTATTCTGGACTGAATAACTGCTCGAAGTTGGGATTGTGGGACTCTGACTTTTCTTCAAAAGGAGTGCCTCCAATCCACCACTTTTGAACAACTCAGCCTCTCTCTTGGCATCTTCGTCCTCTTGGCTGCCGCGGTTGTTGATTTGGTCCTCAACTTCAGCGCGGGTAGAAGAGAAGTTGTTGTGTGTAATCTCAATAACTTTATCCTTGTTTCCAGAGAGTTTGGCGACTGGTGGCAGCATCAGCGCAGAGAAAGCCGGTGGTGCAATACCATCGATCAAAAGCTTGATGTAAGTATGATAAGCGTCCAGATTGACCAGATCATTTTCGTCGAAGACAGGGGCGTATTCCTTGACCAATGTCGTCGCGTCTGTCCCGCCAACTCGGAAGGAGATCAGCGTTCCTGCATTACCAAAGACTGCGTCACGAACCTGGTCAATCATCTGTGCGATGTATTGGTGAGCAATCGTCAAACTCAAATTGTATTTTCTGGCTTCGGACAAAATTGTAGAAAAAGATTCAGTTGCGAAATTTTGAAACTCATCAACATAGAGGAAACAATCAGGTCGATTCTCAGCCGTAACATCGGCTCGGCTCATAGCTGCCAGCTGAATCTTGGTAATTACCATCGCTCCAAGCAAAGCGGAGTTATCCTCACCAATTTTTCCACGGGATAAATTGACCAAGACGACTTTCTTTTGATCCATTGCTTCTCTAATATTTAGACGGGTCTTGGGCTGGCCAACGATATTTCTGATCGTAGCTGTGGAGAGAAATTGTCCGACTTTGTTCAAAATCGGCGACACCGCTTCTGTTCGGAATTTGTTGTCATAAGCAGCGAATTCATTGATCCAGAAGTCACGAATTACGGGGTCTTTGACCACCTCGACAACTTTGTCGCGATAGCGATTGTTTGTCAGCATCCTCGGAATATCAAGCATGGTAGAATTCGGGTAATCAAGCAAAGCCAAGACGGTATTGCGAAGTATGTGCTCAAGTCTCGGTCCCCACGAATCCCCAAAAATTTTCTTGAATATACCTACAAAACCAGAAGCAATCAATCCTTTGAAATCGTCTTCAACATTCTCCAGGAGGTTGAATGCGATTGGAAAATCACGATCAGCCGGATCAAAAACGATAATGTCCTCGACACGGTGATCGGGAATACACTGAACAATTTTGTCCACCAGCTCGCCGTGCGGATCAACCACGATCACACCACGACCAGCGTTGATATCATTGATCACCATATTTTCGATCAAGGTTGACTTACCAGTACCAGATTTACCAACAATGTAAATATGGCGACGGCGATCTGAGGTTTTGATACCAAACTCTGTCAATTGATTTCGGAAATTTGATAGTCCCAGTACAGTAAAATCATCAGCTGGCACATTGCTTCGAAGTGGTAAATTTGCCGGCGGTTCGCCCTTTTTCGAACCAGACCAAACAATATTTGGTGTAGCGACCGAGCTATGCGGAAAATGGTAAAGCGAGGCCAGCTCAGCAATATTCATAATTTCACCTGGCCCGTCGATTGCGCGATATAAATATTCCTTCAGAACCGCCTGGTCATCAACTGCAACAGACTTAATTTTGAAGCCATTGAGATTGGTTGTATTGTACTGCTTAAAAGCGGCTGCAATGTTTTGACACTTCATCCTGGCCGAAGTTGAATCGTTTCCAAGCGCCATAATCCGGATTTTGGTCTCAAAACCAAGTTTGGTGATCTTCTGTTCGATACATTTCAAGGCCTCCTCAACTGAAGCTGGAAGTTTGACTTCGGGCGACATTGTTGCCATCTCTGCACCGGGTCGAACCGCTTGCATCAAGAGATTTTTGCCAAGCCCAAATATACCGCCCAAAATAACTTTGGTCAGGTTCTTGCCGCCGATTTTCTTGCCGGCTCGGACCGCATTTACAATCCGATGACCCTTTTCCTGCCACTCGTCCCCTACCGGTCTAGCAATTATCTGCATCCAGACCTCTTCATCCTGATCAAGTTTGGACATGACCGAAGTGATTCCGGAAATCGGGTCAACTTCGAAATCAGTGAACTGTTTGATCGGATAGACATCCGGTTTGTTGAAACCGAGATCGCAAATTGCAAAATTTCGCCCAGCCACATTGATTTGTTGGGCATAATCCTCAACTTCATGGAGTTCAACCGTCGGATATTGAGCATAAATCTGCCCCTCGACGAAATCCTTCAGGTGGATTGGCAGATAAATGTAGAACTGAACAAATTTGTCACGAGAAACAATCTCGAACGAGAGATGGTTTTGGAATTGAGCCGACTCCGAAAAGATTCCATGGATTGCCGCAAACATTTGCTCTGCCGCCAGTGGAGATTTGTCGTTGTTGCGCGGAACATCAACTCGTAACAGGGTGTATTCCTGCGAAGCTAACCAATCAATTTTCTTCATCTTCTTGCTCATATTAGAAATCGCCCAAATCATATATATTGGGCCAATGATTAACACCGCATAAATTGCGTACAAAATGTATGTCATTTCCCTAGTTTAATCTTCGACTTATGTCTTCAAATATTATACACCCCTTTACAATAATATTCTAGATAAATTGCCACTTAGTATTGGTTAATATACAGTTAAGCCTCTTTTCTCACCAGAAACCGAACGCCCAAGTACTCAAGCGAGTAGTCAGCGTTACTGCCGTACAAGCCAACCTCGCGATTGTCCGGATACCAGTTCGCGTACGGGAGCTCGCCGGAACTGAATTTAGTCCTGAC
>JAPLVL010000038.1 GCA_026397135.1 Candidatus Berkelbacteria bacterium | reverse complement strand
TTTTGGTATAATCAAGGCAAGAAGAGCTATTATTAGTTTAATTTTTTGTTTCAAATATGCTGCAGTCAAATCAACTTATCTTAATTATTTCCGGTGTTGCCGGAGCAGGGAAGCGTTCTGTTGCCGAGATTTTGCATCAAAATCCGGACAAATTCGTTTTTTCTGTCTCCTACACTGATCGCTTGCCGCGTCCGGACGAGACTAGTGGGGTTGAATACAAATTTGTAACTGAATCCGAATTTGACAGGATGGTTGAGGCAGAAGAATTTCTAGAGTGGGAGCCGATTCATCACAACCGTTACGGCACGAAAAAGGCTGATTTTGAAAACCTTTTCACTACTGGCAAGGTGGTTGTTTCTGAACTTGATGTCAAGGGGATGACGAAGCTCAGGGCAATCTATCCCGATCAAATCGTTTCTGTTTTTGTGATACCGCCGAGCTTGGAAATCGCTCACGAGCGACTGACTCAGAGAGGGACAGAAGATGAGGCAGATCGGGCGAAGAGAAAAGAGCGCTATTCGTTTGAAATAGCTTACAAGGACCAATACGATCACATAATTATCAACGACAAATTAGACAGAGCCAGAGATGAATTATTGGAAATCATCGAAGGAAAATTAGAGAAGGGTAAAAGTGGAGAATAAACGAAGTTTGATCAAAGTCTGGTTGACTTCGGGACTCGCCTTTGCTGTTTTGGCGGTTACTTTCACATTTTGCTTTTCATCTTGGCAATACAAGGCGGATCAATATTATACCACTGATTCAAATCAACCGGCTGTCCCAAATACCGACCAGATTTCAGACAGTGTTGCCGGTCCGACTGGACCGAGTTCTGGACTCAAAGGAACTGAAACTCCTCCTGTGGAGACTGTTGTTCCCAAATCTACCAAGAAAACGATTGCGGCAGCACCGCCGAAGCAGACGACTCCGACCACACCGATCATTGAGAATACCAAGAAAAATTCGGATGGCTCGACCACGACTGTCGTTTCGACCGGCGGAGGGGTAACTGACGCCGATATTAGTAATACAACCGCGCCTTCGACAACCACAATCAGCAAGCCGGAGGATATTCCGTATATTGACGAAACGGGACTTTATCCTGAGTTGGGAGCAACCCTCGAGATCTATCTTGACAAAAGTTTGCTCTGGCACAACGAAATTTCCTCACTGAAATCAATCTCCCTGCGCGATGCTGGGGCGACCGGTTGGAGTGGACAATATTTGGGCAGCTATACTGTTTCGGCTGACGGTACCAAGATTACCGGTGCGACTGGCTCGATCATTTTGAACGCTTACTACTACAAAAATTCCAGTCTTTTCACCGATTATATGAAGCTGGTCCTTTCACATGAATACGGCCACCACTATACACTTTGGCACAAATGGGTCGATTGGAACTTGCCGATTTCCAGCCGGTTCCCCGACAGCTATTACTCGACCAGACCTCTCTCCAAGACGACGACGGCGACTGATTACTCGTTTGGTTGGGCAAACTGCGAGGCTGAAATTATCGCCGAGGACTATTCCTATCTCTTTTCTGGCTATGCTTACGATGGTGTGGCCAACATTTACGGCTATCCGAGCAGTGCAATGAAATCCTGGCTCCAAAATATTGGTTCGGCTGATTTACTCAAACCGCCCGTTGCTCCTTCGTTTTCTGTTTCAATTTCCTCGCCCACCGAGAGCGCAACACTAAATGGAGACGCTGTTTTTGCCGCAACCACAGCAAACGGTACTACCAGCAAAGTGGATTTCTATGTGGGGGACAACCTGGTGGCCGAGGATACAACTGCGCCTTATTCGGCTACGATTCATACCGCTACTTTTGCAAATGGCAGTTATATTCTGAAAGCCGTCGCATTCTCTGGGGATATTTCGACAAATCAGACCGTCAATGTCGCTTTCCAAAACAGTGTTGTCGATCTGATCAAGCCGACGATTTCAATCTTGTCTCCGACTACAAATCCGTATAATTTGACGGGAGGCAGTCTGGAAGTAACCCTTACAGCCGACGACCTGAATTTTTCCAAAATAGAATTATACAAGAACGATATTTTGACCCAAACCTGGACTTCCAAGACGGTGGATACCACAATTAATTTTTCAACTACGGGGACATATAATCTAAGATTCCGAGCATATGATCAGGCAGGAAATTACACCGAAATAACACTTGCCATATCGAAATCATCCTAATACTTCGATGGGCTTGATAATATTTACAGGTAATACTGCTCCTAAATTATTTAAATTTAGACTAAATCAAGTCCTGGAGCTACAAAAAACTTACTGTTGATAACTATTGAGAGTAAGCCCTATATATAGTGTTTATTGCCCTGGCTAATACACTATATGTAGGGCTTTTTTTGTTGCGATTACTTGACCGAACAAACAACGAGCGGTAGAATAATCTGTGCACAGTAAATAAGTGAATCAGAAAATAAGTAAATAAGTATCAAATGGATATTATTTCAAACTGATTCACCGACTAACTGAGCAACTGTTTAACTAATTATTGGAGGGAGAGAATGTTCAAGAAGATTCGCAAAAGAAACGGTAAGCTTGTCGATTTTGATGTCGAAAAAGTCGCCAAAGCCATAGCCAAAGCCGGTCAAGCTACAGGGGAGTTTGACATGGAAGTCGCCAAGAAATTGGCAGCAAGTGTGTTGAAAAAATCAGAGACAGAAATCAGACGCAAAATTCCAACTGTCGAAGAGCTTCAGGATGTTGTCGAGGAAGTTTTGCTCGATTCCAAATACAAAACTACTGCCCGCGCTTACATAATTTACCGACAGAAACGCACCGAGATGCGCGAAATGGTCGAGGCCAAGAAAGTTGATTTGATGGAGCAATACATCAACAATATTGACTGGCAGGTCAAGGAAAATGCCAATATGGCATATTCGCTTCAGGGACTGAACAACTATATTTCCTCTGAGATTTCCAAGAGCTATTGGCTTTCCAAGGTTTATACGCCAGAAATCGCTCGTGCCAACTCTGAAGGTGATATGCATATCCATGATTTGGACAAGCTCTCAGTCTATTGCGTTGGCTGGGATCTGCAGGACTTGCTTCGAGAAGGTTTTCGCGGCGCTGTCGGCAAGATAGAGTGCAAGCCACCCAAACATTTGAAAACTGCCCTAGGCCAATTGGTCAACTTCTTTTATACTCTCCAGGGTGAAGCAGCTGGTGCCGAAGCGGTTTCCAATTTTGACACTCTCCTGGCGCCATTTATCAAATACGACAAACTGAACTACGAGGAGGTCAAACAAGCACTCCAAGAGTTTATGTTCAATATGAATGTGCCGACCCGTGTCGGTTTTCAGACCCCTTTCACCAATGTAACGATGGATTTGGCCTGCCCCAGCACTTTGGCCAATGAACCAGTTGTAATTGGCGGGAAAGTCCAGAAGGAAACCTACAAGGAATTCCAAAAAGAGATGGACATGTTCAACAACGCTTTCGCTGAAGTTATCGCAGCTGGCGATGCCAAAGGCCGCGTCTTCACATTTCCAATCCCGACCTACAATATCACTGCTGATTTCGATTGGGATAATTCAAATCTCGATGCAGTCTGGAAGATGACAGCCAAGTATGGTATTCCGTATTTCTCCAACTTTGTGAATTCCGACATGAAGCCGGAGGATGCCAGAAGTATGTGCTGCCGACTTCGCCTCGACAATCGCGAATTGCGCAAACGCGGCGGCGGACTCTTCGGTGCCAATCCGTTGACCGGTTCGATCGGAGTAGTCACAATCAATTTGCCACGACTAGGCTACCGCTCGCGCGACAAGAGAGAATTCTTCTATAATCTGACATATGTCATGGATTTGGCCAAGGAGAGCCTTGAGATGAAGCGCAAAATCTTGGAGCAAATGACCGATTCTGGCCTCTATCCTTACGCCAAATTTTATCTTCGAAATATTCACAAACGCGACCAGCGCTATTGGGGAAATCATTTTTCAACCATCGGATTGGTTGGTATGAATGAATCCTGCCTAAATCTTCTCGGTAAGGAAATTACCAGCGCCGACGGCCAACAATTTGCCAGAGAAGTACTTGAATTTATGCGAGAGCGCATGACTAAATATCAGGAGGAGACCGGCAACTATTATAATCTCGAAGCAACTCCGGCCGAAGGCACTTCCTATCGCTTGGCTCTGAAAGACAAGGAACGTTACCCTGATATTATGGTTGCAAACGAACATGCTTACCAGACCGAAAAAGTTTCCCCATATTATACCAATTCCTCCCATGTTCCTGTTGATTTCACTGACGACATCTTCGAGCTACTCGATCTGCAAGACGATCTCCAGACCAAATATACCGGCGGCACTGTCATCCACCTCTTTGTCGGCGAGGAAATCAAGGACACTGAGGCAGTCAAGGCGCTTGTCAGAACCGTTTGCAACAATTATCGCTTGCCATATTTCACTCTGACTCCAACTTTCTCAATCTGTCCAAATCATGGCTATATGGCCGGCAAGATCGAGACTTGCGACAAATGCGGCGCTCAAAACGAAATTTGGTCCAGAATTGTCGGATACATTAGACCGATTCAGCAGTGGAACGCTGGCAAGAGAGCAGAATTCGACGACCGCAACTCCTACAAATTTGAAAAATTTGTCAGTGATGCCAAAGAGAGAGAAACTTCCAAAGAAGAAACAGCTCCTCAAGCCGAAAGCCTCTTTGATGAAGTGAAAGAAAAGATCGAAGTCGCAGTCGAAGGTGTCAAAGCAGAGTTGATTCCGGCCAAGCAAATTGCAGCCGAAGTAACTCTGGAGCAGACAGCACTGGTCTAAAATAGTTGAAAGCCTACTAAGTCTATAAAGTAGAAATTTCGCCGAAAGGAGTGAGTTCTACTTTATAACTTGATAAACTTTATAACTTGATAAACTTATATGAAGATCTCAGGTATCCAAAAATTAACCTTGGTCGATTTTCCTGGCCGAGTCGCCGCGACGATATTCACGCAAGGCTGCTCCTTCCATTGTCCCTTTTGTCATAATCCAGAATTGGTCTTGCCGGAAAAATTTGAGCCATGTTTGGACGAGGGACAGGTCTTTGATTTTTTCGAGAAACGCTATGGCAAACTGACCGGCATTTGCATTACCGGAGGCGAACCTCTCTTGCAGAAGGATATCGGACAATTTATTGCCCATATCAAGGCTCTTGGTTTCGATGTCAAGCTTGACACCAATGGCTCATTTCCAGATCGGTTGAAAGAGATGATCGATCTTGGTGATCTTGACTACATTGCAATGGACATCAAGTCATCGCTGGCAAAGTACGCCCTGACGACTCAAGTCAAAAGCCAAAACAATACTGTCATTTCGACATTTCTCGAGCCCACCGGTGGGCGGATCGAGAGAAACGAGAAATCCCATCACAATGGCACCGCCGATCTGAACGAAAAAATCAAAAAATCGATCAAATTGATTATGGAAAGTGGCATCAAATATGAATTCCGCACAACAATCTGTCATCCTCTCCATGAGGTCAAAGATTTTGAGGAAATCGGCAAAATGATTCGGGGCGCCGACAAATATTACCTCCAAAACTTTGTTCACTCCAAACATGTCGATGAGTCCACCGGTTTTCAGCCATTTTCTGACTTCGAACTCAAGGAATCTCTCAAAATTATGAAAAAATATGTAAAAAATTCTTTCATCCGCTAAAAAGTGAGCGCTCAAAGAGTTGAGCGCTCGAGAAGGGGTTAGAAGGGAAACAGTGCTTGGAAGCTGACACTGGAGTCAGGTATTTCATTGTCGGAAATTTCAGGAACAGCTCGGTTCCGCGGATTGAACGGACCGAAGAGACCTTCGGTTACTTCCGGCAAATATACCGGAATCTTTTTGGTTGGGTACAAAAACGACTGAATGCCCCCCGTTTTTTCGGAGGGTTCAGGGTAAAGAATCATCTCTGGATCCTCCTTTTCGTATTCTCAAATTTTAGGGGAAAAATAGTTGCGGGTCAAATCGGCGGGGTGAAAAAAGATTCCCCGCCGAGGTGGCGGGGAATTGTGTTATGCGATACTCAAGCTAATAGCAAAGCGCTTGTCTTCGACCAATTTGCTATCGAGCATTTCTTCAAACCGACTCATAATCCTTGATCCGGTACTGATGACGAAGCTCTCGTAGAGCTCGTCGCTGTGAGCATGGCCGATTTGCGTCGTGATGTTCCAGTGTATCAGCTGGTCGATGATCACGCCCACATATTCATGGGGTGGATCTTTCTTGTTGCTGGGGTGAAGGTAGCTATCCTTGGCTCGGAGGTAGTTTCCGAAAATGCAAGCATAGATTGCAACAAGGTCGAGTTTGTAAGCAACCGAAATCGGATTGCTGTCGCGAATAGCTTGGCTGTGATCTACCACTTTCGGACTCTCTTTGGGGCCAAATTCCAGAATCAGCTGATCGATGATCTGGAAAAGATCATCGTCGCTGACCGGTAAATCACCAACCAGATTTACGACCACTCCATCAAGATACATCTGGTCATGGTAGAGCCTGAAGCCTTGGGTCAGGGTCGAGCCGAGCAGTTCCGGCACAATACTGTCCTCTTCAAACTCTTCCGCCAAGGCGTCGAACATAGCTTGTGTAATGTACATCAGACCAATTCTCCCTTCCTTTGCACCTGGGCTCAATCTTAGACAATT
>JAPLVL010000003.1:20045-32779 GCA_026397135.1 Candidatus Berkelbacteria bacterium | reverse complement strand
ACAACCGTCGACCCCACCAAAGTCTCAACTACCAGACCCCCGCAGAAGTATACTTTAACAATATTATTTAATTATTTAGTCCAAGACTTTGCTATCTAGAAACTCTCATGTAATTGTCTAGACAAACGGTACCACCTTAAGTTCCTTCTGATAACTTTCTGCCAATTGGACAAGCCAATCTATATCTTTCGTCTCATTAAACCTCATATCCAATATAACAGATAGATCTTGATTTAGCGCAGTTCTTAAAATTCTACGCGTTATCATTGCAGTTTCTTTCTGTTCTTGATATCCCTTGACTTGATTTCTGCCATCTTTATTGTCATGCTTTAGCAAAAAATTACGATAGATATCTGGATCGATCACACCACTATTTGGGTCTGCTTTACCCTGGAAAATAGACGAAAAAACCGGACCATTTTTGAGCCAAGTTGATTTCCCTGAGGCAGAATTTCCACGAACGGCATAAATCATATTCTTTTCAAGCTTTTCCCCTATTTCATTGCATGATTTGAGCTCAGAATCAATAATTTTACTATGAAGCCCTCTCCTCTGGCGGTACCAAGATGTTTCATCATCAAGTTGTCTACTTAAGTTTGGATCTGATGGACTAGTACTGGAAAAAGCTTCAAAACTTTGAATTTGGCCGCGGCTATCATTGAATAACTCTTGCCTCAACAAATAGTTATCCTGAGATTCATCGCTTAGTTGACCTTGATTCATCGCCGATAAAATTTGTCTTATTTTATCAGGTTCAAGAGTGAGGTAAGTGACTTCGCCATTATCATCGGTGTATACCAATTCATTTTCTTTTTGATAAATCAGCTGAAATTTTTGAACGGTAGAATCTACTCTTAGTATTTCATTAGAGAGTCTAACTGTTTCGGATTTTCGATCATCTGGCAGATCCGAAAAGTCAATGAATAGTTGCCGAACATTTCGAAGGCGGTCATTTTGAGTAATGTCTTCTTGAAAATTATCATTTGATTCTTTAAACATCATCTATTCCAAACTTATTTCGGATTAATTTAAAATAATTATCAACGTCTTGGCTAAGCAAAACGTTTCAGTAATACTTAGCTTCGATCTGAATCTCTGATCCGTTTGGTAAACGATATTGTTAATGCGGAATCTTTGATATTAAAGCAAAATTTTTTCCTAAAAATTGGGTTGGTACTGAATGATTACGAATTCTTACTGAAAACTAGATTTTGATCTAATTCAGAAACTGCTAAAAGAACTATAAACGATCTGTATTAGTGCAGTACTGCGCCCTCGCCGTCGTGCGGGTCGTAGGGCTTCTTGGTCAGGAGTGGGAGAGAGAAATAGAATGTTGTGCCCTTGCCCTCGCCGTCAGAGTGAAACCACATCTTGCCCTTCATCAGCTCGATGAAACGCTTGGAAATATACATCCCGAGGCCCGTGCCCTTGACTTCATCCTTCAGTACATCAACCTGCGAGAATTTCTCGAAGACAGCCTGATTGCGCTCCTTGGGGATACCCTTGCCATTGTCAGCCACAGAAACGACGACTTTCTGATCATCGCTGACGACATTAATTTCAATCTTCCCGCCCGGGTCGGTATATTTGCAGGAATTGCCAAGCATATTGATCAGGACTTCCGTCACTCGAGTGACATCGAGGTAAGTCGCAGGAATCTTCTTCTTCGGCTCGTGGAATGTCAGGGTGTGATGAGCTTCCTTCACCTTTGGATCGATTTCCATGATGCTTTGTTTGATAATATCAACAATGGGTTTCTCCTCATATATTATATGGATTCGGTTGCCCTCAATCCTAGAAACATTGAGCAAATCCTTGACCAGGTGGGCAAGCCGCTGAGAGGAAGTGAAGACGCTCTCCAGATACTGTCTGACCTTGGCCGGAATCTCGCCAGCCATTTTCTCAACCAGAATCATCGAGAGATAGCCCTCGATCGCCGCAATCGGGGTGTTCAATTCATGACTCGCCATAGAAAGAAAGTCGTCCTTGATCTTGTCAAGCTCCTCTAAATGAGTATTTGCCTCCTCTAGTCTTTTGGCAATCTTTTGAATCTTCTGTCGTTGACCAATCTCGTCCTTTACCGACCTTATTAGTAGCAATCCACCGTATGATACGACAATTAAGACGAAACAGTTAATAATTCCCTGAGAAAGACTTTTAGAAAATAAAGTTTGAGCTAAGATCGCGAAAATTACCAAAACAGATGCGGCTTCGGTTAAAATTACCCTGAGGTCCAGTAAATGATGCTTTAAAATCGCGTAAGTTGTAAAACCTAAGAAAAATATAATGAAATAACTCCCGTATGTTGTCAGTGAGAAGTTATTAAAAATGAAAGGTATCGCAAAGTTCGTAATAGATACCGTAAGAATAAATAGTCCCAATCCCCAAAAAAGTAATTTGAGTTGAGTCCTATTTAAGCCCGTTGACTTAAATAATTTGATAACAAGCAGGACAAGGGAACTGATTACAAATCCACCAAACTGGATAGCGTAGATTATATTTAGCGGTCCAAAGATTACGTCGCTTATATTATCTTTGATGGAGATATCTTTTACAACTAGACTTGTAAAGGATAATGCAGCAACGATTAACCCTGGTGCAATAATCAATAAGCTGGCCTTTTTGGTTAGGGACTTTTTTTCAGGGAACAACATGCAAAAATAAAAAAGCGCAGTAGAAAAAAGAGCGCTTGATGCAAATATCAACTTATTTAGAAACAATACAGTATCATACTGTGTCAATGAATTCGATAATTGATTTGAAGAAAGCCAAACTGCTGACAGTATTGCAGTTATTGCAAAAGACCTGTTGATATTAGAATGACGGTTGGACACAAAGATAATCACCGAAATCGTTACAATAAAAATCGAGAACAAAACTAAGGTAACCATGCTGATTGAATTCATTTCTCCTCCATTTGTTTAATTTTAACATGTTTGTGATTAATAAAATAGTAGGAGTTCATGTATGAACTCCTACTGAGGCTAGAGCGATCGATAGAGAAAGGTTGGCTTAGTTCCTTCCATGTAGTCAAATAGACGAGGTGACTTTTGTGAAAGCGAATTTGGCAACACTGCTAAGTCGAGCATAACGGGCGTTGTTTCTGAACCCATATATACTCGCGGTTCGCCTATTATCTTCCATGGAAACCCCCTTCTGAGATAATACTTCAGAAGGCGACTGTCAATTGAACCAAACCAATATGACAAGAATTGCCATTTAGAGTATTGCCATGTAAAGCGATACAATCCTTCTGCAATCTTGTACCCTGGGTGTTCTGCTAGGCTACCAATCTCAACCGTTGTAGACAAATCCAGTGAACTAATAATCTGTCTATCTTCGGAATACAGATTGAATTCCGACAAACAAGGGAAATTTGACGGTAGCGTACGAAATATCAGCCTGATTACCCCAACAGTTTTACTTGTGGCCGACTCAATACAAGTGAAGTAGATCGAATTTGATACATATTCATCTTCGATCATACCTGAAGGGCTTGGCGTGCTGATATATCCAGCTTTCAGATAGCGATCATGATGTAGTATTCTTGCAGGGATGATCTCTGATCCTTCAGCGATTCCAAACAAAAAACCACTTATGAACTCAGTATTTCTCATCAGAATCCCTCCTAACGGAATAACGGTGATAAAAATATCATACTACAAATAGTATGATATGTCAATTTATCTGAAACTTTAAAATTTACTTTACGGTAGATAGCGCTATGTCTGGATCAAAACTAACAAAATTTGGTGCCGAGACGGTTGGTTGTTTAAGGGCCAGCCTCTTTGCGGCGTCTACTGTTAGGGCAGAGATGATGTTAACTGCAGTAATAGGTTGAGGATAATGAATATTTTTATTATATGCTGCATCAATCGCGATTTTTTTGGCATATTCTGGCAAAATGCTGAGCAGATGAGTTGCCACTTTGTTAAAAGCCTCATTTTCATCAATATCGCCAATGAAAGTTTTGGGATTAATTCCAATTGATTCGTCGTAACTAATTGAACTAGGTGTGTATATAATTATTGCTGCTCCCCAACCAGTGTCTACGGGAATAATTACAGATTTTTTATATTTTCTGGCAGCACGATGAAGCGCAATAATTGCAATTGCTGAAAATGGATCAATTGCATCAATTATAATGTCTGAATTTTTTACCAGTTTATCAGCGTTATCTATACCAACAAATAGGGGAAATTTTTTAATTGATGCATGAGGGTTAATTGACTTGATTTTTCTTGACAGAGCATCAACCTTATAGCGACCTTCGTCTCTCCAGCTATACCCTTGTCTGTTAATGTTTGAAATTTCAACTTTATCACCATCCACAATTAAAAAATTTTCAAATCCAACCCTAGCAGCAGACAATGCTATTTGGGATCCTACGCCGCACCCTGCAATTAGCAATCTTGAAGAGTCGATAATCCGTTGCTCTTCTTCGGATAGTAGTCCAATATTTCTGGAGTGGTGTAGATTGTGAAAAGATATCTTATCCAATTTTGGCATAGATAAATATTAATTATTTTCTTAACTATACGAGTATTTAATTTTAAAATCAATGTTTTGACATCTAAGTAGTGTATTTGATACAATAGTAAAGTTCGGCAAAATGCTAGCCACTGCCAACTCGGTCCTTTTTGCAGATAAATGCTATCGGGCTAGAAAATGACGGGACAACAGTATTTACTGTTGTCCTTTCTCATATCTTAATCGGTCACGTTGATCGCAGCAGCAGCTTTCATTATTTGTTTACATCTGTTATTTTCATATTATGAATTCAAATCTATATTTCATATTTGAGGTACTATCAGGGTTTTTTATTTGTTGGATTGCTTTATATTTTCTCATAAAAGATCCATTTTCTAGAATGTCATGGATAGTAGCAATTCTTTTACTGGGGATGGGATTGTTTGTTGGAGGGGATGTGTTGTATATTCTTGCCCCTTCGTTAAAAGTTTACTCAATTATTGGGAAAATCTTAGACATCGGGCTATATCTGGCGCCTGCTTTGATTTTGCACGCTAGTTTGATTATTAGAGGTCGTCGATACAATGTGTCATCTTTGATCATTGTTTATATTATTTCATTTGTAATGTATATACTAGACGTGGCTAGCGTCACAACTGGCAATGGATTGCAGTTGAGGCAAGGTATGAATATTGCAACACCTAACAACTTCATTTTCATTCCTGGTACATTATTACTACCAGTAGTTGCGGTTGAGGTTATAATTTGTTTATTTGCAGCATATAATTTTTCAACAATTGCAAGATCCATGGATAGCGTATATTTCTTTGCAGTAGTGGGTGCGATATTATTATCATTGTCTGGAATTTTTATGGGATTTGCATATTATTGGGATATCTTGTCAGCAAGCACATACTTCAATGTTCTTGTTAGTCTGGCAATGGCCTTCATTATCTACTCCATGATTAAGTTTCAAGCCTTTTCTGATAAGACTCAGAAAATTTTTGACAAACTTTTTTATATCAAGACGACTGCAATTTCGATACTTGCTCTACTGTACTTTGCGATTATTTGGCTTTGTGGGTTGCCCCACATTTTCTCATTATATTTGTGCTTGCTCTTGGTTCTTTTGCTTGTTCTTCTGACTCACTCTTTCTATGATTGGCTTTCAACATTTATCAATGACCTTGTTTTTAATGCAACATCTGGTCTTTCGCTCGTAAATGACGAGGAGGTCAGTCAAGCGTTAAAATATTACAATAAACCTGAGCGGATAGAAGAGAGTACAATGTTTCGACTTAGCATTATTACTAAGAAAAT
Source organism: Candidatus Berkelbacteria bacterium (assembly GCA_026397135.1). Taxonomy (GTDB): domain Bacteria; phylum Patescibacteriota; class UBA1384; order XYA2-FULL-43-10; family 1-14-0-10-43-13; genus JAPLVL01. The sequence continues at coordinate 26,989 of JAPLVL010000003.1, read as the reverse complement.
GAAACAGGATAATATAACGCCCGTAGATGCACTTCGTTCGGTTATTCGGGAAGCAACCGAGTATTTTAAACCGATCGAAAGCGAAAATCTTCGACTAAAGCAAAATTTAAAGTATCGTTTTTTGAAAATGATGACCTTTGAAGGTGCAGAAGAAGGACAAATTCTTTGGGAATTGGGATTCGAAGAGTACCCTGTGAGCATCATGACTAGGGAGACAAAGAGTCACCCCCCGAAGTTTAGGGCATCTTCGCCAGCGGAATATTCAGCAGTTTCTCGAAACGCATTTATGGCTTTAAAGAAAGAAGCCGTTCACGATGTAACTTGGAGGATAAGCTATTTGGAGAAAATATCCCGAAATAAGTAATTTTTTGCCGAAATATTTACAAAATAGAACCCCATCAGAACCTTTGCGGTATGGATAGGGATTTTATTGTCTGATAAAAATACACTATGAACAAAATACAAATTGGTTCAAAAGTAGTTGTTAAGTTTGAGGACGATGATGAGGAAACTTATGAGATCGTTGATATTGGTGATGCTGATCCGCTTTTGAATAGAATCTCGATAAATTCATTGTTTGCTAAAGTATTACTCGAGAACGATCTACATTCGGAAATTGAATACGAGAGTGCAAACAAACAAATCGTCAGGTGCAGAGTTGTTATGGTCGACAATTTGTAGACGCAGAGTCACGGGGGACGCTACATATTTGAACGCATCTTTGACAATAACTCAAACAATAACTCAAATATTTTGGCATAATTAATTTATGCCAAGACAGCCTAGATTTTTACCCCCAGATAACAATTATCATATTATGAACCGTGGCAATACCGGCCGGACCATTCGGTAGTTATCGCTAAAACAGTGCTTGAAAATGAAGCGTCCCCAAGGCTCATTTATTAGTAACGAAAAGAATAAATTTATTGTCGTACGCGATTTTGACGAAACTAGATTTTCTTTGCCGGGTGGTAGTTGCCATCTTGATGAGACTGATGTCGTGTGTGCTCGGAGAGAAGTAAAAGAAGAGACACAAATTGAACTTGGAAATATAATTTCACTTGGTTTGGTCAAAACTAGTGTCATCAAAGATGGTTTTATGGTTTCAAAATCCAAGTATATTAGGAACTTTTCTTGAAGATATCAACGTCTCTGCACGCGGTTGTCTTTTAGGTGCAAGAACTACATATTGATCGGCGGATGTGATACTATTCAGTCAAGCCATATTCTAAAGATTTCTTTTGTTAGAAAACTTAGTAAGTAGAGTTAATTGGTAAATAGGAATTTTCATGCAAGAAAAATACAAATTCGTTGCGGTTGAGAAAGACTATTCAGAATTTATCGACAAGATTGTTGCTTTTTATCGTCCTCGATACGAAACCTCTTTTACAAAGGATACAGTTCTAAATTCAACCATCATTTGTTTGGCATTTGATGGGGACAAGGTGGTTGGGGCAGTTCGTACTATTTCAGATTTATCAAGACATGGCCTTATTGTTGATCTAATCGTAGAAAAGGCATATCGCCAGAAGCATATCGGGACGAATCTGCTTCAACTTACTGTCGTAGAATTGAAAAAGCATAATGTTAAAAATATTGGATTGGGAACGGAGCCGGGAGTTCCTCGGCTTGTAAAATTTTATCAGAAAAATGGGTTCGAGCCCTTGAAAGATAGTGTATTTCTAGAGTTGAAATCTGGCCCAAGAATAGACGATAAATGAACAAAATTATTTCAGCGGGTGGAATAATCACACGCACAAAAGAGGGTGAACTGCAAATCCTAGTTATCAAACGAGAACAGGGTAAATTTTCTTTTCCCAAGGGTCATGTCGAAGAGAATGAAACAGTAGAAGAAGCGGCCACGAGGGAGGTTCTGGAAGAAACAGGATTTCAGGCTAAGATTATTGGAAGATCAAATACTGTAAGTCGCACAAGTCATGATTCTGATTACACAGAGTGTGAAAAGATCATACATTATTTTCGAATGGAAATTGATCCTGGTAGTATACAATTTCCACATGATCAGGAATGTAGTTGGCAGAATGTGGGCTATCTCAAGGGTCAGTTGTTGTTTAAAGAAGAGAAAGTGTTGTTGCAAGGGGTATTGTAGAATATTAAATCCACATTAGTGAAATCCCCCCCTTTGTAAGCTGTTCATATTCTAGTATAGTAAATTTATGATTACTAATTATATCATCTCAAAAGAATCTAACCATTTCTTCTTCGTCCAGAACCTGGCGCAGTGGCATTTTTCGTGTCGGTCTGAGTATAATCAAGTATGGCTGGAGAAAGTTGGTTCACTTTCAGATCCAGAAAAAGACGCTTTGGCTGGATTTGCCGAAGTGCTTAAAAAGTATGATTTTGATCAAATTGATAACCCAAAAGCAGCAAATGCGTATGATTTTTTCATGCGTTTTTCTGATCTGGAGGACAGAAGGCCTTTTTCTGAAGCTGAAATTGATATCTATATGCAAGCAATGGAAACTTTGAGGTCAAAGTTTGAAACGATCTGGATTGATGAAGTTGATAAATTTGGTAGCATCCGAGATTTGTTGAAAAGCAATGATATTACATCGCAAATCAATTTTGATCTTGAGAAAATCGCTTCACAATATGTTAGATAAATTCAGAAGATTGATGTAATTTTATTGTTGTCAGTCGATGGGTTGAGCGGAGGCGGTGGAGCGAACAATGGTCCAGGCACAGTTACCCTCGAGTGCAGTTCAACCAAGAAGGATAATATCAATTATCTATTGTCGACGATGTGGCACGAAATTTCTCACCTTTTACTCGAAGATTACATTGAGGCAACAGCTGAAATTTTGGACGAGGATAGTACTGTTGCTGAAATTTCAGAAGAAGCGGCGAAGAATGATTTTGACTACACTGGCGAGCTCGTCTCATTTTCCTTGTTTTCACCGGTCTCTTGTTTGACACAAAGATATTTCGCAACAGAAATCGGAACGCAATTAGCCCAGGCTATCAAAGACCAGAATTATAAATGGCTCCTCAATGCGCATTATGTTCTCCCGATGTATTTGATCTATCAGAACGGAAAATCAATTGAAGATTGTGTTCTAACTGGCAATTCGCTTTCGCCTGCGGAATTTGCGGCGAGAATTATTGAGAATCACCAAAAAACCAAAGATTTCTTCTCCTCGCATCAGAAATATCCGGTCTGGTTTTCCTACGAGTCGTAGAATTTAGCAGGAAATTTAAGGTTAATTTTGTTAGAAAAGCCGTCACTTGACAGGCCAAATGATTGGCGTATCATTTCGATAAAAGGCGTCGTAATTATTTCATATCGAAAGGTGGTGATAATTATGTGGATTATTCTAGTTGCTGTCGCAGGGTTACTCATTGCGGCCTATGTATTTAGACACGGAATATACCATTAGGACAAGATGGTATGAATATAATCAAAATGCCAGGGAGCTGTCATGCAAAAACTTCTTAGGGTTGTTGGTTTGCAAAAAATATATGGCCGGATTGTAGCGGTTGATCGGGTCGATTTCGAAGTAAATAAAGGCGAAATTTTTGCCTTAATTGGACCAAACGGTGCCGGTAAATCAACTACTCTGAAAATGATTGCCGGATTGCTCTCGACAACTGATGGCAATATCTTTATTGGTGATGTCGATGCCGGTAAAAATCCTGATAAAATGCGCGCTTCAATCAGCTATTTGCCCGAGGATTCTGGCGCCTATAAAAATCTGACCGGATTTGAATACTTGAAATTTATGGCCGGCCTTTATAGTGAGAACATAGATGAAGAGAATAAAATTCTGAGAAAAGGTATCGCAATTTGTCAGCTTGGCGACCGACTCAAAGAAAAAGCCAAAAATTATAGCAAGGGAATGATTCGGAAATTGCTGTTAGCTAGAACAATGATGGTCCTACCAAAATTGGCGATATTGGACGAACCAACCGCCGGACTTGATGTTCTAAATTCTATCGTCATCCGTGATATTATTAAGAAAATGTCAAGAGAAGGCATGGCTGTGCTACTCTCTAGTCACAACATGCTCGAAATCGAGTATCTCTCAGATCGGGTTGCTATTTTAAACCATGGCGATGTTGTGGAAACAGGTACGCCGGCTGAATTGAAGAAGAAGTACGCAGCGGAAAACCTAGAGGAAGTTTTTCAAAAACTTGTTGGCCAAGAGAAAGAAAGGGGACAATGAGAAAATTCTTTATTTTACTAAAAAAAGAGATTCGCGAACTCCTAACACTTCAGTTGATTGTCCCGCTTTTACTCTCGGGACTACTTTTCTTTTCTGTCGGAACAATCTTGAGTAGTGAACAGAAAAAGAATGCAAAGCCGATTGAAATCAGTGTAGTTGACCAGGACCAAACTGCTGATTCAAAATTGCTGATTGGAATATTGAGAGATCTCAAAGTTGATGTGACTGTCTCTGCTGAAACGGACTTACAGCAAGCATTGAAGCAGGGAAGACAAGCAAAGAGTAATTCTCTCCTTATTATTCCAGCTGGTTTTGAGGCAAATTTGGATTCAGGTAAATCCAGTCCCGTGAGTTCCTATGTTGTTATTAGTAATTTTTCTCTGATGGGCAATTCCAATACTGCTGCTATTGGAATTTATTTGAAATCGGCTTCCGACCTCTTGAGCCATAGTTTGATCACACAAAACTCAAATTCTGATAATGCTAGCTTCTTGCAACAGCCAATCAAAGTTGACGACTATGTTATGATTGGCGACAGGACGGTGGCGACCAGCCCAGAAACAGTCATTAACTTTATTTCAAATCAAACAGTTTTTATTCCTACTATTTTGTTCTTTGTAATTATCTTCGCTGCGCAAATGATTGCCACCTCTATCGCAAGCGAGAAGGAAAATAAGACTTTGGAAACCTTGCTGACTGTACCGATTAGTCGCAAGGCTATAGTTATAGCCAAGATGATGGCAGCCGGTTTTGTGGCGCTTCTGGCTTCATTAATTAATCTAGTCGGTTTTCGCGCGTATATGGGTGGTTTTAGTAGTGGAGAGGTAAAGGCAGAAGGCCTTTCCACTGTTGTCAATCAACTCGGATTGACTTGGACTCCAACAAATTACATTTTGCTTGGTATTTCGCTCTTCGTCGGAATATTAGTTGCGCTATCGATCGCTCTCATTCTGGGGGCTTTTGCAGGGGATATCAAGGGTGTTGCCGGTCTTTTGACACCATTGAGCGCGCTCATAACACTCCCTTACTTCCTAACAACATTTATAAATATCAATACAGCAACGCCCGTTTTAAAATATATCACTCTTACAATTCCTTTTTCCCACATCTTCATGACTGCGCCGAATTTGTTTTTGCATAATTTAAGTGCAGTTTGGTTCGGTATATTGTATCAATTCATCTGGTTTGTTGTCTTTGTCGCCATTGCTGTTCGAATTTTTTCAACTGAAAAGATATTAGTTATGAAATTAAATTTTTTCACAAAGAAATAATACGACCCACGAAAAAGGTCACAATGTCAAAGTTGGGATTGAACTAGAGCTATACTATTTTGCAAAGTTTATGTAAAACTATGCAATCTTGAGTTGTTTTTTGATTTCGTTGATCTCGTCTTCTAATCGATTGACATGATTTATCGTAAAAATTCTTTCCTGGTCGAGCCTCTCCAGGATTGTCGAGTGGTTTTCCAGAACATTTTTGATCCAGATATTATCATTTTCAAGTCTATCGAATCTCTTCTCGAATCCTACATTTATATTCTCGAGCTTATTGAATCTCTTTTCAAATCTTTCATTCTGATCAGCAAAGCCTTTTGCCGTAGAAATAGCGAGATCCTCAATCACTTTACTCTGATCAGCAAAGCCTTTTGCCGTAGAAATAGCGAGATCCTCAATCACTTTACTCTGATCAGCAAAGCCTTTTGCCGTAGAAATAGCGAGATTTTCGATCATCTTTTCAATTTTTGTTTTGCTTTCCATTTCTTAAATAATACTGCTACTTACTAGATGATGTCAAACTAATTTTCGTATTTGTCTCCAATATCCGATGAGTTGGCACTGGCAATTTCATTTTGTTCGCTCTGAAATTTTTCGATCATAATATGGGCTAAATCCTCGACATTTTCACAAGATGGCCATTTTTCTTGCAAAAATTTTCGCAGCTCCCTTTGTTTGTCATAGCCCAAATCAACATCATCTAAAAGATCTTGGAAATCAGTATTGATCAGAAATGTGAGAGCTTCCTTGAAATCATTGAAATCTTGATATGGAAGCCCTTGATCCTTGAATCTTTTTTCATACAGAAGATGAGTGTAGAAATGCAGTAGCTCATGTATGGCAGTATTGTTTGGGTGATTTCGGTTTACAGAAACGAAGAAAAACCTCTGATCAGTATTATAGCCGCATCTCTTGGCAAAGGTCAGATATGCGCTGACTTCGCCTAGGTCGTGATCTGTATTAAACAATTTCTTGAATCGCGTTTCGGCTTCAACTGAAATTTTCTGCCATTCTTTGCTGAGTGACTCAATCTTCGTCTCTATATTGATTCCACTCGACTTCATTTTATGATCAAAAAAACCTAGCACGGCGGGTTTGTCTTCGAGATCGATTCCTTGGTCAATCATTTCTTGTTCGATTTCTGTAGATTTGGCTCCCGAGTGGTTGAGGCTGCCCTTCCCGCACCAGAGATTTGTAAACTCCTTTTCGAGATCGTATTTAAAATCTAATTTCATCATATTCCTATTAAACTTTATCTAAAATAATACATCTTTATTTCTCCCATTCGGAACCCATCCAATCTTTTCAGAATTGGAATTCGACATCGACGAGTTTGGTTTTGTCTGGATCATCCGGATCGGGAACTCGCTGAAGTATTAAGCCGTAATCACGGTCCTTTGATAATACAGCCAAGATTTCCTCTCGTCTGATCTTGGGAATATCAATAATCACAGCTCCACGATTCATGCTCTTGCCGAGCTCAGAC
>JAPLVL010000003.1:0-20009 GCA_026397135.1 Candidatus Berkelbacteria bacterium | reverse complement strand
TACAATCGGTGCATTTTGCTTTTGCCGAAGATCAATATATTGTCCTAGCTGATGATCAAATGTAAATGTTTCTATCTCTGATCGCTCCGGAGCTGTGTCAGTATATTGACCAGCATAGAGAGTGCCAAACATTTTGTGAGTAGTTTTCTCACGACCGCGGCTCAAAATGTTGCCTGCCTTATTCGCAATAATCACCCCTTCTTCTTTTCTTTCTCCAATGCCATAGCTCGCCGATTCATCAATAAATATATCCGCTCCACCATTAACTCCGGCTGCCCGAACATTGTCATATTTAGCGATTAATGTCCCATGCTTTGATTCATAGCCAAACGGCCAGTCGCTATCGCGATCTTTTGGGTCGATGATATGTTTATTTACATAAATCTTCCCACCTTCCATCCCAGTGCCTGTCTCGCCGCCTGTTTGACCATAGATCACAATCTTGCCACCCTGCATACCGCTACCAGCCTGTCCTCCGGCGTTAGTAGCAAAAATTTCTCCCCCAGTCATTTCTCTGCCTAAACCGTAGCCGCATTGGTCAATTTCGATCCGACCACATTTTAAATTTTTGGCAAAATCGTAGGAGACAATTTCTTCCGGTAAATTACTGACAGAAATAATGCTGTTTTCCCTCATTGTTTTATTTAGGAAAGTTTCGCAAATCGATCTTAAAATTTGATTTCTATTATATACGGTACGGTCAGTTTCGACGTCATAATTTTTTGCAAGTGCTTCAAGGTGATTAAGTAGCCACACCTTGATTGAATCTAAAAATTTAACAAGCTCGGCAAAAGATTCTGACTTGATTGGTCCATAATAAGAAAATTCGGCAAAAATATCCTCAGGCAGTTTGCGGCCCGCTGGATAACTTATCCATCTTTTGCGGTTGCTCTCGCCTATGTTCACTTGGGAATCAAATTCTTCCCAGGTTGCGGGATCTTTCAACTTCTTGATAATCATCAAAGCAGGGTCAAACGATTTCAGAATTTCGTTGGTAATCAAAGTGACTAACTCTCTCGACTTCATGATTCCACCAACATCTATTGGTGTTTTTCGGATATTAACATCAAAACGATACATCTCTTTGGATATATCATCCATCTTGCTTGTGATTTCTTGACAGTTCATTTTTCCCTCCACTGAATTTGCAAATAGAATCTACTAGCCGATAATGTACTTTTCGATCGTCTGATCTAGTAGTTTCTCGAATTTTTTGTCTTTTTGCCAGACGTTTTGCAAATAATCCCGTAGTTTCTCGTGTTCGGGATAACCATTGTCTTCTATCAACATGATTTCTTTGAATTCGGGCTCGTTTAGCAAGAAAGTCAGAGATTCTTTCAGGTCCTCGATTTGATTATCGGACAGCCCCTTGTCTTCTAAATATTTTTTGTAGTAATGCAAAAACTGCAAATGCATTAATTCATGACAAATTGTAGCAATTTGTTGTGGTAAGCTATGCCACATTGAGACCATAAACCAATTTCCCTTTTCGTTATACGGGCACATAAAACCACTTGTAAAAAAGCATCCAAAGTCTTCAGTGTAGATTGGTTTTTGAATTAGGTTTTCCAAATTTTTAAAATATTTATTTCCAATGATCTCCCAAGCAGATTGAAGGGCTGGGATCTGGATTTTAATTATTTCGTTTTTATACTCAGTTTTTGGATTATCTTTTATATATGAAACTACAATATCTTGAGCTGTTTCATGATTTGATTCTGATATTTTGTTCAGCAAAATTGTTGGTATATGGGCGACTTCATTTTCCCAATCAAGACCCCAAAGCTCTTTGTCTTTTGCGATTAAAACCCAACTCCAAGCGTCTTTGTCTAAATTGTAATCAAATTTAATTTTATTCATAGAATTATAATAGCATAATTATGCCAAAAAATAAGGGGCAATTATCAATATGTAATAATTGCCCCGGGTTGACTATTTAGTCTTTTCGTACAAATCCCAAATCAACCAGCGCAGGGTTTCCTTGGCATGAAGGCAGAAATGCTCATCCAACTCCCAAATACTGCCCTTGTTGATATCTGCATTATGAGGGCAGCCTCCGCCGCAAATAGTCAGTGCTTCACAACCATGACATTGCGGCATGTTAAGTGGAGATCTCTGACTCCATTCCTTCCAGAATTGATGTTGGTATGGGTCAAATTCCTCGTCTGACTTAATGAAATATTGACCGGTGCCGCTGTAGGCGTGGCATACGCCAATATTTCCAGACGGGAGAACAACCATTTGCTTGCCACAACCGCAACAGTCGCGGTCATAGATCGTATCATCGACAAATGACCTAACTTTGCGCATCATCCTTGCTTCGTAAATACCGCGTTCTCGTGCGATCTCGAAACATTTAATCATGGCAGTTGCTACCTTTTGGGGGTAGTCGGGGTCATCAATCTTGTATTGGTGACTGTTCAGCAATGGGTTGAATCCGACATTGCTAATACCTACGCCATCCAGAAACCAGTTGAAGATTGCTGGCAATTCATCCACGTTTGTCTCGCTGACCGTGCAAGATATGCAAGTTTTTGTCCGAGCCACTCTCAGGATATCAATCCCCCTGATAATATCGTCGAATGTACCTTTGCCATTTCCGCGCCAGACGCGGCAAGCGTCATTCACCGATTTGTATCCATCGAGTGAAACATCAACCTCTATCTCATGTTTTGCGCAAAAGGCAGCAATTTCGTCGTCGATCAACGAAGCATTGGTGTTGATGTTGATCGCCAAGTCATTTGGCAGCAATCCGGACTTCTTCATTGCTGCAATTTCTTCAACAGCAGCAAAGAACACTTCGGTATTGAGGAACGGTTCGCCGCCGTAGAAAACAACGGATGGTTCTGACGGTTTGAAATCAGGATACTCGGAGGCCTTTTTCAGATGTTTTGCAAATTGCCGCAAAGAAGATATGGCAATCTCATTAGTCATGTCCGAAAGTTTTTCATTGGGATCACAGTATGAACCTTTGAAAAAACAATAGTTACATGCAAAATTGCAGTTATCCGTCAGGAGCAAATACAGAGTGTCAATGGATGGTCGCTGAAGAATTTTGCTTTGCAATTTTGCTAACTCTGCCGACTCGTCTGCTTCAGCAGTAACAATTAGTCCGCTTTGTAGCAAATATTCAATTGCCGCAACTGTATCATCGTCGGTATTGTCGCTAGACAAGGCTTCTGCAATACGCGTCAAATCGGTTTTGCATACAAAGACAACTTTTCTTGTCAAGGCATGAAAAATCGCCACAGCCTCGTCCTTTTCAAAGAAATGAACAAACTTTGAAAACTTAAGCATCTAACCCCTCCCATAAAAATTGGGGGGATACGTCTGTATCCCCCCGCACCGTGAATGACTTGTGAGCACTCACTATTTGCACTTGTTCGGGCTACCTGTGCAGGAATTGCACGCACCGCACTTCAGATTCATCGTAGTCTGGGACTCCAAACTGCCGAGTATCTTGCGGTAGTGTTCGTTCTTTGGAACGAGCAGCATTTCAATCACTTCCCCTATCTGTGGTGGCTTATTGCGTTATTCACAACAATTAAGCCAATCACTGAAGTTCCTGTACTATATAATCACTTTGCTGCAATATTGTCAATGGTTGCGTAATATCTAGTATTATGTTATAGTAATATCATCCAACTTGGAGGTACTTACAAAATGGCGCTTCGAGATTCATTTTATCAGCAGGAGACTCGCATAGCCGAGATCTTCTATGATAATCCTACAGCTTACTCGTGTGCCTCTGAACTGATTGGCAATTTAGTCGAAAAAGTTCAGAATCTCCTCATTTCACGGAAGGCGGCAATAGCAATTTCGTGGGAATCGCTTCAGAGATTTGAAACGATTAGTGATCTGCTTCGGGAGATTGATTCGTTCAAGCAATACGATTTTTCGAAAAACGTTGCAACGCTGAGACAGAATAATGTTCCCGATCTTATTTACTCCCTCGGTGATTACGATAAGTTGAATTTCGTAATTGGTCGACTTCGATCAGTGCTGACTCTGACAAAGCAGGCTTATATGCCGTTGTTCCAGCTCGAAATTGCGAAAATTCTGGAACAGATGCATCGCTTCGAAAGTCGGAAAACTTTTGTGGCCGAAGCTGAGCGCGAGTTGGTGCTGATCGCCAACGCTCATGATTGTAACCAGAAATTCGAGATGGCCAAGGCTCTGTATTGCAGAGCTATTGCGATGCCCAAAGCAATTGAAGAAAGCGTGATCCGGCCGCCTGAGGAGACGAAGAAAGCGTTGACTGCATCCCAACTTGCCTCCTTCAATGCTGCAAGGGTGAGAATTCAACAAATTCTGGAAACCAACTATATCGGCGATAAAGTCGTAATAGAAACGAGAACTCTGGGTATCTATGATTTGAAGGTTCGTCGTAAATTGTTGTCAGAGTTGTCCAGGATGTCTTGGAATGTTGAGTACAAGCCCTCGATCGAGCAGCCTGAGACAATGGTGATCTTCCCGACCAAGACCAAAAAGTCGCCGGTTTCGCCAGAGATGGTTTATCCGGCGAAGCTTGAAGGTATTTTGGTCGGCTTGCAGAAAGAATTGGCAGTCAGAGGCATCAACCTCGCGATTTCACGAGGAGAAGATGATCAAATAATCGCTGCAAATCTCAGCTTCGTCTCACTGGAAATGGCTCTGCAGGAAGAAAAATCGCGACTTGAGCAGGAAACCAAATCGATGTTGGATCGTGTGCGAGCAGAAGAGTCGAAGAAAGCGACAGTAGGTACGGTTGCGGCTGCAGCGCTTCGGACCTTCGCAGCCGAGATGTCGAACAGTCACATCACTGTTAATTTCTCACCTTCGGTTGAGAAGTTAACTCAAGTTACGTTCAAGAAGCAGTCCAAGCCGGCGGTCAGACTTGTGCCACCGGAAGCGCTGAAAAAGCGTCTTTGTAGTCCGGATCAGGATAACTACAAGCAAATTCGCGCGACTTGGTCTGATCATCTCTGGGAAAACGCAAAAGGTGATCGCAAGAAGCTGCCGGGCGTCCGAGCTCAGTTTGAATATCGAGTCGTCAGGGATGTCATTCAGGCACTGGAAGAAGCCTTCCGGCTTGATGGGTGGAACATAAAGATTGTCCAGGAACATACTTCTGGCAATTTCACCGGAGAAGCAGTCAAGATTTAGAACTTTACCGGCCAGGAGAATACTCTCCTGGCCATTTTTGTGTCAAAAGATATTAGCTTTTAACTTAGTTTTGTACGTCATGAGGCGAATTGCCTAGCAAAAATGAACTAACGCTTGGCGAAAATTAATTTAATAATTTAAGGTAGTATCAGATTAAACATATAGAGCATTTATCACCGCTATAGAGAAAGGTCATAGAGAATCGCTGTTGAAATATTATTGTTTGTTGGTACAATTTTCTTGATTTTCAAGTAATCGCAAATCTGAAAAACATTCATTAGTGCCTTGTCGGCCGCCCACATGTAATATGGTTCCGCTGGATACATTGGCATCCGATCTTCGTATGACAGTGGTATGATCTTTTCATATGAAAGTAACAGATACAGGGCACCTGTCAAGAGCTGATCAGTTGCGAAATGTTGAGTATTATGTTATAGTATATGTGCTGAGGAGGGAAGCAACTTGAAAACTCGTACGCCCATCATTTTGGAGAAAATTACTCCAAGCAAGAGGCCAATGAAGCGAAGCCGGAAGGTTGTGATTTGGCTGATTAGCCTCGTCGCATTTTTCTTCTTGCTATTGTGTGTCTGGGACAGTTTCCTGATGTACAATCCGAAATTGACATTCTATTTCTTCGCCAAGAATCGGGAGAATGTCAAATATGACAGACCCCCGATCAGTGACGTCTTCTCGACAACAACGGCAACATTTGTGGACAATCGGCTTGATGGAGAGATCAATTTCGAATCGCCGAAAACGAAAATTTCGTTTCGGATTTACCCGCGAGGCACAGTATACTCGGGCAAGAAATTGAGTCTCACCAATCCGGTGATTGCCACACTTGTGAAGCCAGGACTATCATTTCTTCGGCCAGCGAAAAATCCGAAACGATTTCGAAATTTTATCCAGGCTCAGACTGAAGAAATCTTCGAAAAGGACGATTTCATCGGTCGAAGCTTCGAAGCAGGGGACTTCTTTGCTTTTTACCAGGTGGTAATGCAAATTACCGGCAAGAATATGCGGTTCGAGCCGGCTGCGAAGGTTTGGCGGAGACCAAACAAAGCAGGACAAGATGTCTTCAAGCTTGCCTGGGCCAATCCGATCAGGGGCTTCGTGTCGGCAGATGGGGAATCGATTGATTCACTGCTGATTGATCGGCACGATGGAGTCTGTCGTCATTATGCTGAAGCGACTTTCTATGTGAGCGAGGAATTGAAAAAGATTTACAAGGGTAAATTTGACAATTTCTATCTCACAACCGTTCTTTATCCGCAGAAGTGGCACGAAGCATCAATAGCTTGTGCAGTGACGGAAAAAAACTCGGTTATAATGGTTCCATTTGACCTGACCAACTATTTCCCAACCTCGCCCGCTTTCACGATTGTTGAGGAGATGTACTTGCGCCGAATTATCAGCAAGGAAGTCTTCAATACAATAGTATTTGAATACAGCGTGCGCGGCGGCCGAATGATGGATGAAGATTTGGGAGCATATCTTGACTTCGCCTTGTCGCAGAGTGATCGATCCTCGATCAAGTTTGCTGAGCTGGCATATTTAATTAAAAATCAGCAGCTAAACTATGAGACCGGTGCGGATTATTCGCAAATTCGTCACTATGCGGTCAAAATTTACAAGAAAACCGGCCAATTTCCGGTCGGTCCACTAACATTTCACCCCTAACTCTATGGGCCCGGCAACTGCCGGACCCATATTTTGTCTCTGCTTAAGTTTGAACAATCATACAAATTATGATATATAACTAGATGATAATCATGGATAGGAGGAGGCAGTTGCGATGGTAGTTTCAACAACACCGTCAAAACGACGCAAAGTTCACTGTGATGCAATTGATCGCAAGCATGGCTATGGTGTCTATGTCTCAAATGAGCGTGGGTATTCACTGCTTTTCAGAAGTGGCGAAACTATGCAAATTGATGGCAGGAAGAATTTGAATGCCGCCATAAACAGTTATAGAGAAGTAATTGAGGCGGTTGTCTATTTCTTTGGTCAGTCTTGTGTTGAGCTTCGCATAGTTCAAAACAAAGGGGTGGTGGAGTGCGAACGGATTTATGCCGAAGCCTCGATTACGGACTTTCGAGCTCTGGCTGACCTGATTGTTGCAGGGAAGGGGGATAGTAATGTTCCTTTCGTGAGCAAGAAGATGGTCAAGCGTGGAACGGTTTTTGCTGCAGCAGAGGCAGTTGCCGATGAATTACTGAAGCAAAAAGTGAGTTTACCCTATCTGTCTTATCGGCTGGATCATGATGGGGTTCAGGGTTTGCTCCGAGCTTGGTCAAATGACAAGAATCAAATTGTCATAATACTTCCCGGTTCAAGAGTAATGACAGCTGATCAAGCGATAGATCTGGCCGGGGAAAATCTCAAGACAGGAGATTTGATCTCGGCGATCACGAGTACCCACATCGTTTCGGTCGAGAAAGATTCAGAAGGCACACTTAGCAAATTGCGTATCAAACGCTTGGGACGCAGATAGAAAATTCGATGCCCGCTTTCACATTGTGACGGCGGGCATATTTTATATTTCAAAGTTCATCAAGTTCATAAAGTTCATCAGGTTGGTCAAGACAAACAAATCTGACTGCACATTAAAAGTTGAGAGTTATTTTGGGCAGGTTTTTGCCGACTAAGTTTATATTTAGTTTGGAATTATCAAAAATCTTTTTGGCATAATTTGTGACATCAGTTTCTTTGGTTTGCTTGCATATCTTGATGTAATCATTAAGGGAGTAGACCTTGCCGTATGTCAGAATATTGGATATGTTCCAGTCAAATCGTTCATAATTGTTCTTCCAATCCCGCGTATCGTTTTCGATGTAACTCTCGAGAATTTCGTGAAATCGTTTGGAATCAATCTTGCCAGTCTTCAAATTGCAAATCTGGTCCAAAATTATTTTGATTATAATATTTATGTCAGTTGGTTCGGCAAAAGTATTGATTCCAACGAAGGAAAATTTCTGATAATGGTCAGAAGTTGCTTGGATACCATAAACGAGGCCGCGTTTTTCTCGCAGTTCACTGTACAGAAGGCTGTGTGGCCCCCAGGTCAAGAGGTCTGTAATGACACAGAGATAGTGGCGGTGAAGCATTGAGTTAGCAGTTGACTCTATCGGCCAATTCAAGCCAAGAAATGCATTAATATCCCCCCTGGATTCCTGGCTGATACCAAAGTTGGAGAATTCTCCCGGAGAAGGAACCTCTTGTGAATCGCCTTTTGTAAATTTTAGACGGGAAAGCATCTTGATGGCCTCATCCATATCGCCGCTTGGAAGGTGGTATGACCCAACGAAAATGGTGCAGTTTTGTGGTGTGAAGTATCTGTGATGGAATTGTTCCAGATCATACTTCGTAATACTTTTGATTTCATCTAAATTACGGGGATCGTGAGTATAATTACTTTCGGTCTGAAAGCGATTATTTAAGGCCAAATCAAAGAGATGACTGACAGTGGATGCCTGCTTTTCCTGCAATTCATTGTAGATAATCTTCTGTTCGAAGGCGACTGCTTTTTCTGTGGTTTCGAAGTTAAAGATAACTTCAAATATTTTCTCAAATGCTGTTGCTTCCTTCAGATTTTTGAAGGTTATACCGATTTCTATCCGTTCGAGATCTACTTCTGCATAATAGTATTTCAGATTGAAGGGATTGAGTTTGTTCGCAATCAGGTGCTCCAGAAGATGTGGAAGATGAAATTTGTCCTTGGGAGAGAATGAATAGCCAGCGTCAAAAACAAAACGAAGGAAAATTTCCTCGGTCTTTTGAGGTAGCACCAAGAAGTTGATTGTAAATCCGCCGGAGATGACTCTTTTATTCAGCATTTTCCTCGATGATCGAGATGGATAGATCGGAGTTAATTTCCTGTTCACCTTTTCCGGAGATAATTTCCTTGATCGAAAGGACATTCTGAAGCAGCTCGTTGTTTGCCAAAATTACATTGTTATCTGACGAAACTACTAGCTTGGCCAATTGCTTTTTGATTGAATAATTCTTGCTTGCTTTGTATTTCCTGACCTCCTCGACAATTTGTAGAATAGAATTGAATTTTGCGGCTATTTCTGAATTATTGTTGAAGTCTGTTTCCAGTGGAAGTCTGGAAATATGAATACTGATTTCCTCTTCGCTATTCTTGAAAAACATTTGATAGAGTTCCTCGGTAATAAATGGCATAATCGGTGCCCAGAGCTTAATTACAGCCAATATAACTTTGTAGATGGTCCACTTGGCCGCTTCCTTGCCGATGCTATCCTCTTCACAGTAGAGGCGATGTTTTACAAATTCGAGGTAGTTGTCACAGAGATTATCCCAAAAGAAGTGAAATATAGCATCTTTGGCTTTGGCATATTCGTACTGATCAAAATTAGTATGATAATTTATGACAGCAAGTCGAAGTTCTTCTAGAATCCAGCGATCGGCATCGTCAAGATTTGTCTGGTCGAAATTTGGATCAAATTTATAGTCAGATAAATGGATAAAGACAAATTTGGTGGCATTCCAAAGTTTGGTAACGGTGCGTTTGCCAACTTTGATCTCCTCTTCGTTGTATCTTAAGTTTTGGCCCAGAGTTGACTCAGCAGACCAATAGCGGAGCGCGTCAGCAGAGTATTGTCGGATTATTGTTTCTGGCTCGACAAAATTGCCGAGTGACTTGCTGATTTTGCGGCCTTTGTCATCTAATCCCCAGCCAGAGATCATAACGTCTTTCCATGGCAGGGAGTTGGTGTGGTAGTGTGATTTGACAACTGTGTCAAAAAGCCAAGTTCTGATAATTTCAAAAGCCTGAACTCTTAAATTCATCGGATAAATCTTCTTCATCAATGAGACATTTTCCGGATATTGCCAGTACGAATTGATGAGAGGAGTCAGAGATGAAGTCATCCATGTGTCCATAACATCAACTTCCGGCCTAATATCGTGCGAGTGACATTTGGGACACTCGGTAACTAAATCTGTCATAGAGCTAGGATCAACAGGCAAGTCCTTATCCTTGGGAAGTATGATATTTTCACACTTTTCGCAATACCAGACAGGAAACGGCACACCATAAAATCTCTGGCGGGAAATACACCAGTCCCACTTGAGACCATCAATCCAAGCGTCGTATTTGCTTTTCATAAATTTGGGATACCAGTTCAGTTCCTTGCCGCGCTTTCGCCAATCATCCTTGTTGTCAACAACTTTGATAAACCATTGCGGAGTGATGATAAATTCGGCTATCGTATTGCAGCGTTCGTGAACATTCGCGACATTTTGAAGTGGTTCCTGTTTTACGAGCGTGCTGTCTTCTCTTAAATCATTGAGAATTTGCTCTCTTGCCTCTTTGATTTTGAGTCCTGAATATTTACCGGCGATATCTGTCAGTCTACCGTTTTTCTCGATTGCGATACGAGTCTCGAGATTATCCCTCTTCCAGCGCTCAATGTCTTCACTGTCGCCAAAGGTACAAACCATCATGAGTCCTGTGCCGAAGTTAGGGTCAACATTTTCGTCCGCAAGGACCGGAATTTCGTAGTCAAAGAGCGGAACAATTGCCTTCTTGCCGATATATTTGCCGAATTTGGGATCATTGGCATTAGTATAGAGCGCGACGCAGGCAGGAATCAATTCTGGTCGAGTCGTAGCGATTGGTGCGATAGCACCATCTTCAAATTTGAAATTGATGTAATTGAAAAAAGTGTCTTGTTCCATATCTTCGAGATCAGATTGAGCTAGAGCTGTCTGACAAGTCGGACACCAGACGACCGGCTCTTCCTTACGAACGATGAGCCTTTTCTGGAAAAGATCAATAAAGGAGCGTTGAGCGGTGCGTTGGCAATGATCATTGATACTGGAGTAGAGGAGAGACCAGTCAACTGAAATTCCGAGGCTGCGCCAAAAATTACGGTAAGTCTCGCCACCTTCCTTTGTCTCCTTGAGACAGAGCTCGATAAATTCCTTCTTGCTGATTTTGCTCTTGTCGATCTTGTGTTTCTTCTCGACAAAACGCTCGGTCGGGAGTCCATTGTCATCAAATCCCATCGGATAAAAGACATTGAAACCCATCATCCGTTTGTAGCGGACCACAAACTCAGCCTGGGAATAGCTCATGGCGTGGCCGACATGAAGATGAGCTGCCGAAACATACGGCGGTGGAGTATCGACTGAGAAAACCGATTTTTCGCTCTCGGTGTCAAATTTATAAATCCCGGCTTTCTCCCAGAATTCTTGCCAAAAAGGCTCTTTCGTCACAAAATCGTAGTTTTTTGGAATTTCTTTGTCTTCGTTCATAATAAAATCTAAATTAATATCTACTTCAGAGTACAATAAACTGCGACTTTTTTCAATCAAACTGTTAATGGCAGATTACGAATATTACAGATAATGCGAATGTTTAGTATTTAGTATTACGCAATTAGTATTTAGTATTTTGTAATAGGCTATTTGTAATTTGTTACTAGTATTGCTTAATTCTTAATCCTTACTGCTTAATCCTGACTCCTGTCTCCTTAATCCTGTCTTCTGTCTTCTGTCTATAGATTCACATTTATCAGATTGCTTGACTCATAGCGTTTGAGTCCACGGTAGAAAAACCAGACAGCGAAGCTGAAGAATAGAGCAGTAAATGCTAGAAGTAAGGCGAATTTTCCAAATTGAAAATGCTCAACCAATTCAACTGGCAGGAAAGTGATGAAAAAGGCGGGAAGAGCGGTGAAAATCATAACCTTGAAAAAGCCCTGATAAATTGTGCGCGGATAGCGGCTGATCGTTTCGATGGCATCGTAGAAAGCCCAAGCCGGATTTTCAAAATTACCAAAGTAGAAGGTCATCGTGTTGAAGATGATGTTGTATCCAAGCAGGATGAAATAACCACAGATCGAGACCAGGAAAAAGGTTGTGAATTTCTCGAAATTTGGACTTTTGATCAGGAAGAAGATTATAATAGCCGATGCAAAATCGCCGATGGAGGAAACATCAGTTTTGCTAATTGCGATTTGCCAGAGAACGTTTTTCGGGTATCTCAAATAATTATCGATCCGGCCCTCGTAAATTTCGCGCGAAAGTTCGACTACCCCCTCGGTCAGGAAAAACATGAGGGAGGTAATCATGGTGACGATGGCAAGGAGCAGGACAGTCTCGTTGTAGGTCCAGCCGTTTACTGAAGGAAATCGCAGGTAAAAGACATACCAATTACATTTTGCTTTTTGATCTCGATTGTGTAGGCGAGATAACTACCCGCCGTTCGCAGCCACATGCTTCAGTCCTTTCCTAAACATAATAGTAGCAATCAAACCAAAAGTTGAAATCCAAAAGAGCTGGATTAGGAAAAATCTACCAAATGAAGCCTGGTCGTATTTGACGATCAAGAGTGCGGCACTGTAATAAGTTTGCGAAAATGGTAAAAGCTCGGCAACTTTTTTCAAAAGCGGCGGAAAGACGGCCAGCGGGATCATGGCACCACCTAAGATAAATTTGGCTCGGCCGTAAATCCACCAGAGCGGCCAGTTATTCTCAAACCAAAAGGCAGAGAGACCGATTATCAAGTAAATGACAGAATCGAGGAGATAGCCGAAGAAAAGAGAGATCAATCCTAGTCCGAGTCCCAAAAGTGAGAAGTGAAATGGACCGACGAAGAAAAAACAGGCAGCAATCCCGACTGACAAATTTACAGCCAGAAAAGGGATACTCTGACCGAAGCTCTGGGTCAAGAGAAAAAGGGGATAGAAATATGGTCGGGCGATTTGATAAGCGAAATCACCATTTTGAATTGCGTCCTGGATCGGTCGAGCGACCGAGAAAACAGAATATCGGACAGATTCTGTGATCATCAAAATCCAGACGATTTCAGCCACATTTAAATTGCCAACCTCGCTGGCGTCAAGGTAGCCAAGGCTAATGCGATAAAGCGCTGCCATGATGGCAACGCGCACGACGACCAGTATTGATTCGGAAAGATAATTTGCCGGGTAGATTGTCTCACTGGTGAAACCGATTTTCATGCTGGCCAAATATTTCCCAAAATGGCTGAAAAATGAATTTTTAACGCCCCTCTTTGGCATCTGGCACGTCCTTCTGCTGCTTTTCCTGATATATCAGGCCGATAATATCTTCCATCGATGGATCGAAAATATTTATATCCTTTATATTATAATGCTCCACGGTCTCTTTGAGAAACTGGTTCAAATCGTCCTTTGATTGGTCAAGCTCAATCTTGGCATTGTACTTGTCCTTCTCTAAAATTCTGCCCTGACTGGTGTGAAAACCTGGCGTCGGTTTGTCAAATACAATTTCGATCGTCTTGGTCTTGATATATTCCTTCTTGAACAAATCTGTCTGGTTGTCATAGACGATTTTGCCAAAATTAATAACAATTGTTCGTTCGGCCAGAGACTCAACATCACCGGCATCGTGAGAGGTTAGAAAAATTGTGACCTCGTCTTCTTTGTTCATCTTGGTGATAACTTCGCGAATCTTTTGTTTGGCAATAATATCAAGCCCGATTGTCGGCTCATCTAGGAAGAGGATTTTGGGCTGATGAAGGAGTGAAGCGACGATTTCACAGCGCATTCTCTCTCCTAAAGAGAGTTTGCGCACTGGAGTTTTCAGATATTTCTCAATTTCAAAAATATTTACCAAATAATCACGCCGTTTTTGATAAGCGGCTTTGTCCAACTCATAAATTCGAGCAAGCAAATCAAATGAATCAATCGCTGGCAGGTGAAACCAAAGTTGTGACTTCTGACCGAAGACGGCGCCGACCTGGAACGCTAGTTTTTCCCTGTCTTTGTCTGGGTCAAGTCCCAGGATTCGGATCTTCCCGCTGGTCGGATGCAAGATTCCGGTCATCATCTTGATGGTAGTCGATTTACCGGCTCCATTTGGACCAATGAACGCAATAATTTCGCCCTTCTTCACACCAAAACTAATATCCTTGACTGCTTCAACATTTTTGAAATTTGGCTTGAAAACATTCTTGAAACCAGGCCAAAAACCGGCCGGCTTTTCCTTGACCTTAAATACTTTGTTTAGATTTTCTACTTCGATTTGATTCATGAAATTATTATACCAAAATTCGTCAAGATTACCAGGGCGAATTTTTTTGACAATAAGTCAAATTTGACATAGAATCTAGGCATAAATACCAAGGAGTCCACGCTTTAGCGTGCTGGGATATTGAGATTGTTGAGAGAATAGTCTCGCCCCGACAAACTGAAGTTTGTACTAGGAGAAATAAAAATTAAGAAAGAAACTACATGGACAAAAATTTAAAAACCTTTTTGATCTTCACTGCGGTTGTGGCGATCGTGGCTGGCGGATTGGTAGTAGCTGCGATGAGGTCGGGCAAGACTGTGCCCAAGCAAACGCCGGAGAATTTAGCGGAGCTGGCTGGCCAAGTTGCCGGCGTCTCGACGCAAGATGACAATTATTCTAGCGATTACATCGCCAAGCTGGCCAAATACATGACCCAAAACGGGATGACAATGTACGGAGCTGCAAGCTGTTCGCATTGTCAGGAACAAAAAGCCGAGTTTGGCGACGCGGTCAAATATATTGATTATGTCGAATGTGATCCTACCGTCGCTGACAACAACTCGGACGAGTGTACGGCCAGGAAAATTACCAGTTATCCGACCTGGATTTATCAGGGGCAAAAATACGAAGGCGTCAAATCGCTCTCTGATTTGGCCAAAATCTGCAATTTTTCCAATTAGTTAAGCTTGGCGTTGGGGATAACTTCTTGCATGTATGCCTGTTCGTGTTCATAATAGTAATGATTTTCTGACGGTATTGATGGATATTACATAGGCTGAGCCTGTATAATTAGTTGTTTTGTGAGGAAGCTGAATATTAAACTTCCAAAATTATCCGTCTTTCTTGACAGGTACGAGCTTGCCCGCCTACAATGATATATGTAATCAATTAAGCTCAAAATCTGATTTTTCTATAAAAGAACAATTGGAGGGAGCTAAACTTATAACAGGGAGGAGGTGAGTAAAATGGCAACAGTAGCATACTGCGTTAAATGCAAAGCAAAGAAAGAGATGAAGAATGAAGAGCAGGTAACGATGAAAAACGGCAAACCAGCAACCAAGGGCGTCTGCCCAGATTGTGGGACCGGAATGTATCGTATCGGCAGCAAATAGTTCTTACCAAATTTTTGTTTTTGAAACACAAAGATGTCCGCCTGTAACAAGGCGACATTTTTGTAATCGGCGAATAACAACAGGTTAAATTTTATAGATATTATTGCCAAATAATTAATAGTCATTGCGATATCACAAAGTGAAGAAGCAATCTTTCATTAAGTTTTGGATATTAAGGTAATTACTTCACACAAAACTCACAATGACAACCCGAACTAATTTATAAACCGATGGCAAAATAATATTTATTTTGTTAAAATATATTTATGAATTGTGAGGGAGTATCGAAAACTATTTTGGAATTGGCGGGAACAATCCGCCATTTTGACGAGTGTTTGAAATTGAAGCGATACACAGATGCTTTTTCGATTATTCGGGAAATAGAGAATTCTGCTGAAGGATTGAACAAGATTCTTGACCCTGATCGTCTGAAACTTCGCCAGAAGATTGCCAAGGAGCGAAATTTTGAATATGTCGGTCCGGTCAATGGAGAGAAGGCATTTGTTGGAGCGAAACTATTACATGACGGACAAACTTTGTATTATTATCTAGTCCACAAAGAAGACTCGCTTCTGGGAGTGAACACTATAACTCCGTTTATAAATGGTTCGGCTTGGGCTACTATTTCGGGTGTAAATGCATCCGGTGAGATCTATGAGAACACGATTTTGGTTAGTGACGAAGGTGAAATACTTCTTGTGTTGCCATTCACTTGCAAACTAGTAGAAGACATACAAACATACGACGGCTCTCCTATGATGGTTCGACCTCAGAGAATTTTGAATGATCGCTATTTCATCACGGCCAAGGGCAAGAAGATTATGGAAGGACGAACTGATCCTGCCCATCCTTCTTTTCATGATGGAGTTGTTTGGGGTATGAATGATCAAATGAAGAGTGTACTTTTTGATGAGGACGGGAATGAACTTTTCGTTCTGGATGCTTGGTTTGATTTAGTAGAAGATTTCCGTGATGGTGTGGCTCTGGCCGAGGCGAGAATCACGAAAAAAATATGGCAGAGCCAGGTCTATGCTATAGACAAAACTGGTAAATATCGCAAAATCGAGGGGGTTATTCGAGAAGGCACCAATCAAGACGGGTCTAAAATCATATCAGTAATAACTCCTCCCGATGGATTGGATGGAAAATATTTTGGTTGGCAGGAAGAAGACGGCTCATTTATCTTTGATCTCGATGGGAACAAAACGTATTGCAAGGATATACCCTCCGCGATTCTGAACAACGGGCTATGTCTCATTCCCCATACATTTCCAAATGGAGAGGAAGTCAAACTTCTGATCGACTCTCGAACCGGGCGCGTGGGAGACGGGGTAATATTGAAAGCTGATGCAGGAGTGTTTAAAGAGGGTTTGATGAAGGTGACTTCACACACATCGGACAAGGAATATTATCTGAACAAAGACGGCCAGCTGATCGGCAAGGGATATCTGGAAGCCAATGATTTTTCTGAAGGCGTTGCTCTGGCCAAGGACGAGAAGGGTTGGTTTGCGATTGATAAATCCGGAGGGAACAATTTTAACGACAAAGAGCTTCGCTTCAAGTCACTGCCGACACTATTTTCCGATGGCGTATTCAAAAACGGCGTAGTTCTCGTTACGGCCTTCGACGACGAGACTTATTTCATCGACAAAAAGGGCAGGAGGGTATTTGGTTAAATTGAAAAATTGTTTATTTAATAGTAGTATATAGCAAATGAAAAAGAATGAATTAGTTTTCTTGTTTGTCCTCTTGCCGTTAGATATTATCGGCATCGTTTTGGCTTTTGTCGCTGCTTATTATTTACGCGCTCGGATTGAAATCACTCCACTTTCACAAGCGGTGGGGCTTTTCGATTATTTGAAATATGCACTGTATCTGTTGCCGATTTGGATTCTATTTTTCTCTCTCAATGGTCTATACACCAAGGGTAGGTTGCCTGGACTTTTACCGGAGTTCTATCGAATATTCATTGCCTCGTCAACCGCGATCTTGGTGCTGATTGTAATAATTTTTCTCTCCAAATCACTTTTTTTCTCTCGTATCATTTTGGTCTTGACCTGGCTTCTTGCCATTCTCTTCATCTTCATCGGTAGAGCAATTTGGCGGCTTTATCAGCTCAATCTATACCGCCAAGGTTATTATTTGCGCCGAGTTATTATTGTCGGCTACACTGAGGCGACTAAGGCTTTGATCGATCAACTGAAGAGGGAGCCAGCACTGGCATTTCAGATTGTCGGCATTATTTCTGATAAACATAGTGACGAATCAGGAGTCAGATATCTGGGCGAATACGCTGACCTTGACGAGGTGGCTCGCAAGTCAAAGGTTGATGACTTGATTCTGACTGATTCTTCGCTCTCACAGCGCAAAATAGTCGAACTTATGAAATTGTGTGATGAATTAAATCTCAATTTCAAATATGTGCCCGATGTTTATTCGATGATGGCGGTGAACTTCCAGCAGTCCATGATCGGGACTTTGCCGATTATGGAATCAAAAGCGATCCCGCTTGATGGCTGGGGGCGGATCAGTAAACGCATTTGCGATATTATCTTTTCGAGTTTCTTCATTATTATATTGTCGCCAATCTTACTTATAATCGCAATTTTGGTCAAATTGACTTCCAAAGGACCGGTTCTCTATACACATACTAGAGTTGGTCGAGATGAGAGGGAGTTTAAATTTTTCAAATTTCGCTCGATGTACAGTGACAAATGTGACTGGAAAGAGACGGGGCTTTGGACGACTGCCAGTGATGACAAAGTGCGAGTCACACCATTTGGTCGCTTCATTCGCAAAACAAATTTGGATGAACTCCCGCAGCTCTTCAACATATTTCTTGGCAATATGAGCTTCGTTGGGCCTAGGCCGGAGCTGCCGAAACTGGTCGAGAAGTTTGAGAACGAAATTCCTGATTATTTTCGCCGTCACAGGGTCAAGGCCGGTCTGACCGGCTGGGCTCAGGTCAACGGACTGAAGGGGGATACTTCGATTACGGAGCGGGTCAAATTTGACATCTATTATATAGAAAATTGGTCACTATGGTTTGACGCCAAAATTATTATTAAGACAGTTTGGCTTATTATTTATGAAGCGCTCGCTGGAAAATCTGAATATCGCACTCGTCCATGAGTGGATCACAAATGTGGCTGGAGCCGAAAAAGTCTTGCTTGCTTTGAGCGAGCTTTTTCCGAAAGCTCCAATTTTTACGGCTGTTTTCGACGAGAAAAAGGCAAAACCTTTTGTTGGCAAAGATATTCGGACATCGTTTTTGCAGAAAATCCCATTTATGAAATCCAAACGGGAACTTCTGGTTCCTTTTGTGCCCTTTGCCTTCGAGCAATTCGATTTGAGTAAGTATGATTTTGTCATATCAAGCACTACAGTCGGTGCCAAGGGTGTAATTACAAAACCGGAAACGATTCACCTCTCATATTGTCATACGCCTACCCGCTATATTTGGGAGCCGCAGATCGATCCGCGGGCGACCAAGGGCAGTTTTGGCTGGCTACGCAAGAAGATAATTCACAAACTCAGGATTTGGGATCGTCTGGCGGCTGATCGACCCGACTATTATGTCGCTAACTCGAAGTATGTCCGCAATCGGATCAGGAAATTTTATCGCCGTGATGCTGATGTCATTTACCCGCCTGTCGATATAGATCTTTTCCGGCCAGTTGATAGAGACGAGGTTGGAGACTATTTCCTCTTCGTCAGCCGCCTTGTTGACTACAAACATGCTGATATCGCTGTCAAGGCGTTTAACGAGCTAAATCTACCGTTAAAAGTAGTCGGCTATGGTCCGGAATCTGGCAACCTGAAAAGTATCAGCAAGGAGAATATTGAATTCTTGGGTGGTAAGTTTGGGGCAGAGCTTCGCGATCTCTATGCTCATGCCAAAGCCTTCATCTTCGTGGCGGAGGAAGATTTCGGTATCGTCCCTGTCGAAGCGATGGCTTGTGGTCGTCCAGTGATTGCCTTTGGTCAAGGTGGTGCAGCTGAGTCGGTCATCCCTGGGGTGACGGGACTGACATTCCCTGAGCAATCAGTCGAAAGTCTGATCGAAGCGGTCAAGAGCTTTGACATGGGAGATTATGATTCGGACAAAATCAGAAAACACGCCGAAACTTTCAGCAAAGCGAACTTTCAGAAACAGATGTTGGCAAAGATCGAAGAACTCATTTAGCCAGAATTAAGCAGTAAGCAGTAAGCCAATAATTTATTAGTTTTTTGAATCCAGATATTTAAAACTAATTATGTAATCTTTACCGGGTTTTTTCTTTCTATAGTTACTCTATTGTGTTAAAATATATTCAAAATAGATAAATGATTTGTCATTGCGATATCGTGAGATAATAATCGAACGAAGAAACAATCTTTCAAAGAGAATGATAGATTGCTTCGCAAGTACACTCGCAATGACGCATTTAAATCCTTGGAGGGAAGCCCTTTGCAATCAGATCTTGATTGTCAGCAATTAAGTACGAGAATAATCTCTCTGCAGAAAAAGCAGAATGATTTTGACATTCTAATCCCACACAACAAGCTAACTCCAGACTTGGCTCCAAACCAAAATATAACCCTAATTCCAGTCCAAATCTCCACTCAAAACATCAAGCAGGCCTTATCTCTCCAATCCGAAATCTCCCAAGACATCAATGAGATCCTAGATACATTCTGGCCATTTGAAATCCTAACCAAGGAGAAGCTAAGAGAGCAATACGATTC
>JAPLVL010000004.1 GCA_026397135.1 Candidatus Berkelbacteria bacterium | reverse complement strand
TCAATATCTACCTTTACAATCTCGACTTTCTCGATATTTTTGTAAGTTTTGGCCATATCCTCGAGAATCACACCCATCATTTGGCATGGACCGCACCAAGTTGCAAAAAAATCAACCAATACCGGCTTCTCGCCTTTGACAATTTCCAAAAATTCTTCTTTGTCTTTGGGGTGAATAATTTTTTCTTTTTCCATTTCTCTCCTATTAATTCTTTATGTAATTATAACGGAAATCTGCGAAAGACAAAACTCTTAGATAAAATCTTTCCTTGTCAGTTTTTCTGCTTCCTTTTGGAATTTAGAAGCAGAGCTGAAACTTTTGTAAACCGAAAGAAATCGTAAATACGCAACCTCGTCGGATATCTTGAGGTGATCGATCGCAAATTTGCCAATCTGCTTGCTTGTAATAAATCTCGTCTTCAATTTGGTAATATCATGCTCGATTGAATCGATTATTTGCTCGATTTGATTTATTGACAGCGGTCTCTTCTCGCAAGCGAGATAAATACCGCGACTTAATTTCTCTCGGCTGTAATCTTGTCCGAGTCCCGTCCTCTTGATTACCTTGATCTTGGGCGGTTCGATCTTCTCGTAGGTGGTGAAGCGGTATTTGCAACGTAAACATTCCCGCCGGCGCCGGATCAAGCGATTGTCGTCACGGGAATCAAGCACCTTGGTGTCAGATTTTTTGCATTCGGGGCATAACATAGAATTTAGGATTAATGATTAAGCAATCAGGATTAAGAATTTAGTTATTGGTAATTAGTAATTGGTACCAAAGTACAATATAGCGGTAATATTTATTCTAACCTACTGGATATAGGTGTCAAGGCTCATTGCAAGTGAGTCAGCAAATCAGTGAATCAGCAAGTAAGTTAAATACAAAAATGCCGTTTCTTGGGTTAGAAACGGCGGGAAAGAATATTGGTCCATTGTTACTCACTGGGCTGCTGGAGAGTTTTAGCTACTGCATCTAGAAAAGGCTGATTTTCTTGCCGGCGCTTGGCGCGAGCAATTGAGGTGTTCCGCATTTCGACGATACCATCCCAGCTGGATGTCTGCATTGTGATTGCTTCGAAATGACGCTCGTCAATGTCAACAAGTTTCATTAGCGTGTTTAGTGGAATGGTGAGGTGTTGGGCACGAGGATGAGTGTATAATCTGCAGACAGGAATAGGGCAATCGCTGACTGTGAAATAACTGATTTCGATCATTGGTGGTCGTTCGATTCCCCTTGTGAGGGTAAATACAACTGATCCGTCCTTGTGAACACCATCAGCGGAATTCAACTGCAGGTTGAAATCAAATCCATAGTCGAATTTGAAAACTGATAGCTCTGTGGAATCTATGTTCTGTGAAATTCTGTACCTTACAGAAACAGCTTCCCATATCTGCTCCATGGTCGGAAGTGCATAATTAAATCGACGATTTATCTCGGCGATATATGACTCTCCGATCTCTTTGCGCTCGGGCGTATCCATAATCTGCTTGATTGATTCACAGAGTTTGTGAGTTTCCTCATTTTGCATCGAGGCGTCGTTTTCTCTAAGCAGTCGGATGTCAAACATTTCGAGCAATCCGACAAAGACTCTCATGACACTATCGCTGACTTTCATCTGCGTGACCACCTTTCGGTTTCCGGATGGAGAAACATTAACACAACAAATAACAATAATCAAATTTAAATCTTCAAAAAATATGCTGCCCGATGTGGGCAGCAAGAGTCTAAAGTGGTCGGTTCTGTTGTGTTTGTAGCCAAATCCTGGCTTGTTTCTCGATAGCGCCGAACGCATAATCGCGATCGATCCTTTTGATATTTCCAAGGATGTCGGTAAAATCAATGTCGGGCAGGGACGGATCGACGAATGCTTTGGCGATAATTGTACCACGGGAACGGAAATATTCGATCTCGAGTAGGCCTTTTTCGTCGCCGGCTATTTCGACTTTAATCAATACCTTCGCTTCTGAGGTGGTGTCCGAAAGGAAGGAAATCGTTATCTTCAACATGCCTATCGACTTAATAACTGAATATCCTCCATATGGCTTGTTACTAAGTGAAAGACCAGATTTCGAGATTACTTTGACCAAATGATCAAATGCCTGACTGGCGGTGGAAAATTCGTTTTTATCGCCGAAATCCAAAGTTTCGTTGAGAATACTGAGCGAGGCCCCAAAGAGCCTGCACATTACGAGACTGAAATTCATCGGACATCTCCTTAATCTGGGATAGACTACTACTAACACATTCTCAAATCGAAGTCAAACAAAAAAGAACTCCTAGAGCTCTTTTTTGTAAAAATATAATGTTTGGATTCCCGCCTGCGCAGGAATGACAGATTGGATCCCTCGGCTGTCGCCTGTCTGCCGACTGGCAGGCTCGGGATGAATCTTGTGAAGAAAGATCCCTCGGCTGTCGCTCGGGATGAAATGACCCTACGGGTGTCATTTCAATTTGCGTCGGATGAAGGCTGGAACTTCGAGCTCGTCCTCGTCATCATCTTCTTCCTTTTCTTCCATCCGTTGTACTGGTTCTGGCTCTGCTGTGAAATATGGGCGTTTGTCTCGTCGTAAGATTTGAGATGAAGGAATATCGGAATTGCGCTCTTGCGGTTGAAAAATTTTCTTGGTTTGGCGATTTGATTCAGATTCGAAGCCGGTCGCAATGACGGTGATTTTGACTTCGCCTTGCATCGCTTCGTCAATAATTGCACCGAAGATAATATTAGCATCAGGATCGGCTGCCTCTGTGATTGCTTTGGCGGCCTCGTCAATTTCATACATACCGAGATCCGGTCCACCGGTAATATTGAACAAAATTCCTTTTGCTCCATCAATCGAGAGTTCGAGAAGCGGAGAATCGATGGCAGCGCGTGCTGCTTCGATAGCGCGATTGTCCCCTGTCCCATGACCAATACCCATCAGGGCGGAGCCAGCATCAGACATGATCGCCTTGACATCAGCAAAGTCAACATTGATAAGACCATGGTAAATAATGAGGTCGGCGATACCTTGGACGCCTTGGCGTAAGACATCGTCAACAATACCAAAGGCGTCAAAAAGTGAAGTTTTCTTGTCGATTACCTGAAGTAAGCGATCGTTTGGAATAGTGATCAAGGTGTCAACTTTTTCTTTCATTTCGGCAATTCCAAGCTCAGCGATCTTGCGTCGGCGTTGACCTTCGAAGCTGAAAGGTTTGGTCACAACACCTACTGTTAGGGCACCCAGCTCTTTGGCAATGTCGGCGACAAAAGGAGCAGCTCCAGTACCGGTGCCGCCACCCATTCCGCAAGTCACAAAAACCATATCAGCCCCCTTCAGAGCCTCGTAAACTTCCTCTTTGTTTTCTTCGATCGATTTCCGTCCAATTTCGGGATCAGCACCTGCACCAAGACCGCGAGTTGTTTCTTTGCCAACTTGAATCTTGATTGGAGCTTCGTTAAAAGCCAGAGCCTGAGAATCCGTGTTAATTGCGATGAATTCAATACCGCGTAGTTTCGAATTTATCATTCGAGTTACTGCGCTCCCTCCAGAGCCGCCAACGCCAACAACCTTGATATTCGCAAAGTTGGCAAGGTCTGTGTTTTTGTCAATCATCTTGGTCCTTGTGGTATGAATATTTATTACGCTCACTTAATTAGGGTAAAATATGCTTAAATAAGGACTTCACTTTGTCGACTACTCCGGTCACACCTGAGAGATCGAAACGAAAATTACCGTGTCCGGGGATCCTCTCTCGATCCCAGAGCATCAGTCCTATGCCAGTAGAATATATTGGATCATCTAACTTGTCAATAAGTCCAGAGATCTCGATTGACGATTTGCCAATCTTGGCAGGAAGTCGCATAGTTTCTTTGGTCAAATCAATAATTCCATCGATCTTGGCACCGCCACCTGTTAGGATAACTCCAGCCGGCAAAGCGTCGTTGCAATCGTTTTTGGCTAAGTTTTCTTTGATAATCGAGAATATTTCGTTCAAGCGAGCCTCGATAATCTCCGCCACATATCGGAGCTTGACCTGACTATCCTCGTTTTTGTCTAATTTTGATAATTCTAAAATTTCTTTCTCGTCGACGCGATCGGGCATTGCGTAACCGTATTTTAGCTTAATCGTTTCTGCCAAATCGAGATTTGTGCGCAAGCCGATGGCAATATCGTTTGTAATATGTTGACTGCCTACCGGTACGACACCACAGATTGTAATTTCACCCTCCTCGAAAGCAACATACGAGGTTGTGGCGGCACCAATGTCAATCAAAATAACGCCAATGTCCATTTGGCGTTTGTTTAATAGGAATTTGGCTTGAGATAGAGGTGAAAAAACAAGTTCGTTCATGCCAATGCCGGTTTGTTCGACAGCGCGAACGAGCGATTTTACGGCGTTTGACGAAGCTGTAATAATGTTTGAGAGAACCTCAAGTCGAATACCGGTCATGCCAAGTGGGTCTTTGATTACTTCGCTGCCATCAATTATGAAATTTTGCGGTAATACGTGCAAGACTTCGCGATTTGATTTGGTCGGAATTGCCTTGGCGGCCTCGATTACACGCCTGACGTCTTCATCAACAATCACGCCATTTGGCTCTGTGATGGCGATAATGCCTTTGCTTTGTTCGCATTCAATAAAAGGGCCGGAAATTCCGACACAAGCATGAGTAATTTGGCAACCGGACATTCGCTCTGCTTCTAGAATCGAAGCAGAAATGGCTGAAACGGTCTCTTCGATATCAACGATGACACCTTTTCTGATCCCCTGATTCTCACTTAGGCCAAGACCAATAATATCGGTAGTACCGTCTTCGGTTTTACCGACGCAAGTGATAATTTTTGTATTCCCGATGTCTATTCCGACAGAAATATTTGCTTCTCGCACGGATCCCTCCCTAAAAAACTATATCCTAAGTGTAATACAAAGTCGCGGAGCTTTCAAGCCTGACTATGCGACCAAGCGTTTGATATATGGCAGAAAAATAAAAATTGCAACGACGGAGGCAATGATAGCGCTGATCAGGACGGCTCCGGCCATAGCGTCTTTGGCGGCGCGGATCAGAGCGTGATCTTCGGGGTGGCATACATCGAAAACTTTCTCGATTGCTGTGTTTATAATTTCAATTGCGAAGACAAGAATGACTGCCATGAAGAGAATGGCCGATTCCACTCGTGAAACTTCCAAAATATAAGCCAAGACGCCGACCAAAATTGTAATTACAGCGTGAACTCGAGCGTTTTGTTCTGATTTCAAGAGAAATACGACTCCTCTGACAGCATGATCGAAACTGGCGAAAAATTTATGCAAACTGAACTTCTTGTAAGTGATTGGCTGATCAGGGTGGTGGTATCGCTCGTTTTTGGTTACATCGTTTACAACATTGTTTTCCATTTGATCCTCTCTATAAATTACAATCAATTTTTACTATTTCACAAACTAAAGTTTGGGCTACGGAAACTGGAGATCTATAAATTACAATCAATTTTTTTGGCTTCGGTCTCCCACTTG
This sequence comes from Candidatus Berkelbacteria bacterium, assembly GCA_026397135.1. Lineage (GTDB taxonomy): Bacteria > Patescibacteriota > UBA1384 > XYA2-FULL-43-10 > 1-14-0-10-43-13 > JAPLVL01. Next base: position 4,163 of record JAPLVL010000004.1, on the reverse strand, counting down.
CTCTCATCGGTCTCGTGATCATATCCAAGTAAATGCAAGAGGCCGTGCTTCAGGACATCTTCTATACTCTCGTCTTTTTTCTCGACTACGGCTGGCGAAATTACCAGACTGCCAAGGAAACGAACGCGCTGCGCTGGCAAATCAATTTGCGGAAATGATAGGATATCTGTCGCAGTCGTAATATTGCGGTATTTTGAGTTTAGAATTGCAATTTCGTCTTCATCGACAAAACGAATTTCGAGAAGATAGTCACGAATACTAAAACAAATTAGGGCCTCGTCAATTATATCAGAAATCTGATCATTGTTGGAAGCGATGGGCAATTTTGTCTCAATTTTTATATCAATTTTCTTCATTTTGAAAAATTATTCTCTGGTGATAAATGGCGCGGAGGGTCTCGTTTAGTGATAACTTGATTTTGTCTAAGTCTCCATCTTCAAATTTGACGGCATCAAACTGTTGCTCTGCAAGCCTGTCAGCGATTGTGTTTGAAGTTATGGTCTCTATCGTTTCGGCTGTCAGATTTGGAATGGAACGCGTGGCGGCCTCGACTGAGTCTGCTAGCATTAGAATTGCTGCTTCACGACTCTCCGGTGCAGGGCCGTCATATCTAAAATCGGTTTGCTTGATTTTGAGCCCGCGCTCTTTGGCCTTCTCGTAAAAATATAGAACTCTAGTCGTGCCGTGGTGCTGCTTGATCAGGTCAATAACCTCGATTGGCAGTTTGTTTTTCTGTGCTAAGACTACGCCGGATTTTACATGGTTGATAATGATTTGAGCATTTGTTCTGATTGATTTGGCGTCTTCTGATCTCGGAATTTCAGTGCCGGCCTGGTTCTCGATAAATTTGATCGGATGTTCAATCTTGCCAAGATCATGATAATACGCTGCAACACGGACGAGGAGAGCGTCTGCCCCGATTGATTTGGCAGCCTTTTGAGCCAGAATTGAAACATTTATTGCATGATGAAAGGTGCCTGGCGCGTTGTAAGCCATCTTCAGAAGCAGAGGATGAGACAATGATTCGAAGCGAAAGATCGGTCGAAGAGCCGAGATGAGCTGTTGCATAGTCGGATCCAGAACAATAAGAAAGATTATGACGAGGAGGGTGATCACAACAGAAGCCACCACAAGAATGATACTGTAGATCAAACTCGAAAAATTACTACTATTGACTAGAAAAAAGGTTAGAAAAAGGAGTACAAAAATGACGAAAGCCAAGAGAAGAGAAAAATAGGAAAGAATTTTGAGGGAGATTTTTTTCATTTTTAATACAACTCCCCTATTTGATTACAGAGGACGATCGCTAGTTTTGTTTTAGTAGATTTTCTTTGACAACAGCCGAAACAATGTTACCGTCGGCGGATGCGCCAAGCTTTTGCATTACATAGGCCATAACTTTGCCCATGTCTTTGATTCCGGCAGGATTTAAATTGGAAATGGCCTCAGCTACAACTTTTTCAATCTCTTCGCGAGTAATTTCTGCGGGCAAATAACTTGCAATCAGTCCTGCTTCGTAGCGTTCTTTCTCGGCTAGTTCGAGGCGTCCGCCCTTTTCAAATTCGATTGCGGCTTGTTCGCGCTGTTTTCCTTCGCGACGAAGTACCTTGATTGCGACGTCGTTGTTGAATTCGTCTTTTCCATCAATCTCAGCATTTTTGAGCGCGCTTTTGAGCATACGCAAAGCCTGGGCACGTTGTTCGTCCCTGGCTTTGTATGCTGTGAGAAAATCATTTTCGATTGTTTGTTTGATATCCATTTGAATACAAAAAATTTACCAACCGCGTTTCAATTTGTTTATTTCAGTCCGACGGATAGCAATTTTGCGCTTCATTCCGCGGTTGAGTTCTTTTTCACGATGACGGCGGCTTTTGGCGACTGTCAAAACACCGCTTTGCTGAACTTCACGGTTAAAGCGTCGAATCATTACATCCAAGCGTTCCTCACCTTTTCTTTTGACCTCGATCAACTGTAATCACCACCTTCCGAATTGTTTTTGGGTTATTTAATCAGGCCTTACTATATCGAAAAAAACCTTTTTTGGCAAGTGGTAGTGGTTTTGAAACTTGTTGCATAGCTCAGTTTGGTTTTAACTTCAAAAAATTGAGAATAAATCGAATATAGATCGTTGGACTTTTCGACGTCTCAACTTTCGTTTGTGATAGTCTCTGCCTACGATTTCATGCCAAGTTGATTTGAGCCAAATGTTTTGTTCTGCCAATAATTTGCCCAATCCCCTCTCTCTTAGTTCAGTATCAACTAGACTGCCACGGTGAGGGTATCTCGAAAATTTTGGTAGAGGTGAAGCAAATCCGTGCACATAGTGACAGATCTCGTGAGCTAATGTTACATCGACGACATACTCCGGCACTCTTTCGTCTTGAAAAAACCCAGTCACAAGGATTTGTGTGTCTGAACATTTGTTTTTGATATCCTTCTGGCGGATGCTGGCGAGGCGACGCTTCGCCTTGAATCCAAATTTGATCTTGATTTCGTTCAATTTCGGAACTTCGCCAAAATATTGATTCCAAATTTGTTCTAGTTTTTGTTCTAGCCAAAGATTATCTCTCATTGTCAGATTTTAGTCCATAAAGTCTGTAAAGTCCATAAAGCCTGCAGGCCGAAAGTTGTTGTTGTTTTTCGATGTAGCAAAAATGTTTAACGCTTAACCTCTGATTCCTAACCATTGATGCATCATGCATAATTCTTAATCCTTAATCCTGGTAATGCTTGACATTTCTATACTCCTTCGTTAGAATCAATTCTTGCTTCGAAGTGAGCACAAAATCATTGACAAAATATGAAATTAATGCTATAATTTCATTCGATTTGAGTAATATATTCAAATCACTAAACAAGAAAGGCAACGGACGAAGGCAACCACTGAATTTACCGCCGAAATCCTTATTACCAATCATGACTCTATTTAAAAAGAGTTATAACGAAATTTTCAGGAGGGTCAAAGAGGGGTTCGAAAAACTAAATAAGCAAAAAAGAATTATTCCTTTGTATTCAGTTCTTTTTCTTACTTTCACGGCTACACCAATAAACGCCATTAAGTTTTTGGCGCCCGAGAATGTAACGACTCCAAGCACAATCAAGACTGCCTTTGCTCTCGATACAACTTCGCCGAGCATCGTAGTCGCACAGACGAAAACTCTGCAAATTGTGCCTGGTGAATCGCAAAATGACAAGGAAATTCGTGAGCAAGCTGAAGCTGCCGCCAAGGCCAAAGCTCAGGCTGCCGCTCAAAAACGAGATACTGCCAGTCGTGAGCTACAACGTGTCTATACTGATCCGACCGATTTTGACACGATCTACTTGCGAGCCGAGGCTGCACTTGGTGTCGATCATCGTCTTTTGAAGGCGATTCATACCGTCGAAACAGGTGCTTCTGGTTCTACCGCAAGGATGAATCCCTCTGGTGCGACTGGTCCTATGCAGTTTCTTCCTTCCACATTTCGTCGTCATGCCGTGGATGGAAACGGTGATGGTGTCGCCGACATCACAAATGTCGAGGATGCAATCTTCTCAGCTGCACAATATCTAAAGGACTGTGGCTACCCTGACTTTCGGAAGGCTCTCTGGAGTTATAACCCTTCGACTGCCTACTACAACAAAGTTATGCGGATATACGACAGTCTCTAAAGACAAAATAAAAAAAATCCTCTCGGGAGAAATCTCGGGAGGAATTTTTTGTAGTTATCAAGTTTATCAGGTTATAAAGTTCTTCAAGTTATAGGGTTATAGGGACTTAGGATTGATTTGAGGGGAATTAAACAATTCCCTCGTTGTTTTTGGTGTTCCAGCCTGCCAATACGGTCTTGTTTTGATTTTTGTCCTCAATTTCTAGTAGTCGATTGTATTTGGCTGTTCTCTCTGATCGGCAAGGTGCGCCAGCTTTGATGATTCCACAGCCCGAAGCAACCGCCAAGTCGGAAATGAAGGTGTCTTCGGTCTCGCCAGAACGATGAGAGACAATTACCTTGAAGCCGTTTTTCTCGGCCAAGGCCATGGTCGCCAAGGTTTCTGAGAGAGTTCCAATCTGATTGGGCTTGATCAAAATGCCGGTAGTCGCTTTCTGACTAATCCCCTTTTCGAGTAAATTCTTGTTCGTGGCATAAATTTCGTCACCAATCAGCTCTACATCTGTCCCAATTTGC
>JAPLVL010000041.1:1468-5661 GCA_026397135.1 Candidatus Berkelbacteria bacterium | reverse complement strand
TAGAGAGGGCGACTGGAGATAAACTTAATCCCAAATATTTCGCCGAAGAATTCTTATAAGTGCGAAGTTTATCAAGTTATAAAGTTTATCAAGTCGGAATTCTGTGGTTTCTCTAGATGATAAAATGAATGAATTCAGAATCACAGATATCAAACTTGACGAACTTTATAACTTTATAACTTGATAAACTAATTTGGCGTAAAGAGATCAAATGGCTAGAAAATTACTTTCATTCTTGTGTCAGACTATCTTGATTTTTGCCCTAATCGTACTTGGTTTGGCCAGTCTTTTGCGTTTTGGGCTTATGAATCCGAAATTTTATCAGAACTTACTGAAACAGAGCAATATTTATTCGGAAGTTATTCATGTCGCTCCTTCGTTTATATCGGGCAAGATTTTAGAGGATCCCGCCTCGAAAAACCTAGCTCTCTCCCAATCTGATCTTGCAAATATCTTCGATCAATCGGTCACTCCGGCTTGGCTAGAATCAAATTTCAATCTGGTATCCGACCAAGTATTCGCGTATCTCTCAGGTAAATCGGACAAAATATCGGCGATCATTGATCTGCACGATATTTCGGCCAAATTAAATTTCGAAATTGGTCAAAGTTCGGTCGCCAACCTTGGCTCGATTCGTCCCTGTACCAAGGCCGAAGAGAACGCAATTGTGAAAAATCATAATTCCAAAACCGGTCAAATTACACTCAGCTGTCTGCCATCTTTTCTGGAAATTGCGGATGTAAACAGTGGGACTACTTCTAGTTCGATTACTACGATTGAGAGTTATGATCTCGGTCACTATTTGATAGGAAATCGATCAAAACTCGATCAGGCTAGAGTTTATTACCAAAAATTCAATCTCTGTTACGATTTTCTGATCGTCTTCGTGCTGCTAATTCTGACGGCAATTTTCTTCCTCAACTCCGAGACAGTGATCAAATCGATTTACGCCGTTTGCTCGCCATTTGTGACTGTCTCGATTATTTTGGCGATTGTAAGTCTGATCGGACTATATTACACTCCTATAATTTTCGGCTTTTTCAGGATCAATCTCTCGAGCGAGGTAGTTGATCTCGTGACCAAAATTGTTGGATTTGCTGCTACTTTATTATTTAAGCCGCTCCTAAATATTGCTCTCCTGGTCTTGATAATTGCGATAGTGACCGAAATAATCGCCAAAATCTCGACAAAGACAAAAAGCCGTCACAAACTCAACATCAAAATGGTCGAAAAATAGCAGTTTCGGCACCACTTTTATGAATTTGAGAATATTATTTGCTGAAGACTTTGATATTGCCGTCAGCATTATCAAGGATATAGACATTTCCGCTTGAATCAACCGCAACATCATAAGGCGCTGATTTATATCCGGGATTTGGATAGGTATAAGTAATCTCATCCAGTTTTGTCCCATTGCTGTCGAAGATGACGACACGGCTGTTGTCTGGGTCGGCAACATAGACTTTGCCGTTCAAATCAACGGCCAAACCATGAGCTAACTGCATTTTGCCCGCTCCAGCATAGTCCCATTTCTTCTGGAGAACGCCGCTACTATTATAGTGGTAAACTGTGAAGGCGGTTGCTGCTGGTCCACCCATCTGGCTTTCCAAAACATAAACATCGCCGGAAGGTACTGTCGCAACAGCTGAAGCATTGCTAAATGGGCTTATTTTTGACTGATAAGCGCCACTATTATTGAAAATCTGGACTTGCCCGCCGGTACCGCTAGCACCGTCAGCCACATAGATTTTGTTCAAGGAACTATTAGCTACAACATCTTGAACGCCTGTGAATTTGCCGGGACCGGTGCCAGACGAGCCAAAAATAACATTGAAATTTGGGAGCGCTGGGTATGAAATAGCTGCCCTTTGAATTCTGCTATTTCCACTATCAACCACATCAAGGTATCCGCCTTCGGCGTATATTCCCGTTGGATAATTAAACTTACCGGCCGTAGTCCCTGCCGAGCCAAAAGTTCGCATCTTACTTCCGCAAGAGTCATATTCCACGATTTGGCTTCTCCCTGAGTCTGTGACATAAACATTCTTCTGTCCATCAACAGTTATGCCTCTGGGGTTGATCAGATCACCAATCAAGCCAATTTCCTTAATCTTCGCAAATCCAGTCGGCAAACCATTAATCGTTAAACCTACGATTTGATTCGCACCTTTTTGGATGCTAACTTTGTTTGGGGTTGATGTTAGAGACAAACTACCTGTTTTTGGTGAGACTGTAATAGTTTGGTTGGCAAGCGCTGGCACACTGTAGTTAACATCAATACCATTGGCCGAGAGCATATCCTTGTCTGACGTTGTTCCTGGAGAGAATGCTAAAGAGCCAATATTGACCTTGGCTAGGGAGGTCGGCTTATCGGATGTGTTTTGAGTCAGTACAAGCACTACACCTTGAGAAAAGGCACTACCATTAATAATATCACCTTCGTAGGCAACAGTGCTGGACAGATTGGCAGGGTAGAGCGTCGGTGCGCCTGTGCTATTGGCGACAAATGCGTATAAATACATTAGAGTGTTGGCGGCATCGGTGGTATGTTTTAAATTGAAGTATGAAATTCTAGTAAAGTCAAAACTAGTCTGGCTACTACTCGTAGTCCACTCTGCCACGCTCGAGGTCGAACCATCAAGAGGAGAACAGATACTTGAGCTATACTCCAAATAATGCGTGATCATATAGTTGAGGCGATATCGAAGCAAAAGGTTGTCGGGGAAAATTGTTGTAGCCGGCTCACCCGCAATTAGATTTCGCTTGGTCATAATCGCTTCGAAAAATTCAGCGAACATTTCTTGCGGATTCGTCGCAGCGTAATCATTGTAAGATCCACTTGATATTGTGTTGTCAATCGCTCCAACATCGATCGAGCCGTCGTAGGCTTTTACGAAATTATCAGAAGAACTCTGGAGACAGTGATAATTATTTTTTTCCGCGTTGAACCAGCAGCCAGGAGTGGCAGTAGTCACATCAATCTTGCTGCCTTCATTATCAAGATGATGGCCAAACTCATGAGCCAAAATTTCTTCGCCGTCAATGTTCAAGACGGTGCTTCCGTTACTATTTATAATACTGAAAGCCGAAGGCGCATTTAGGAAGATTCTCTCCTCTTTGTCGAAATAGATGCCGGCATTTTTGGTGCTGAAGATTGGCACATAATCAGCAAATTTAATCATATAAACTGGCGGGACAGCGATGCTTGTACTCTGCTTCAAATATTTTGTTTGTTGAGCCAGAAGTTGTAGATAGCTCTGGTTTGCTGCCGCATCCAAAATAGATGAACCGCTTGGGCTGGTCGTCCCATCTTTGATTCCACAAAAGGTCATGCTGAAATCGGTACCGACAGAAACAGTTTTGCTTACAAATGTAATTGTTTTGCCGCCAAATGTAGCAGGAATAATTGTTGTACTGCAAGTTGTTGGGGTAGCTGTTCGTACTGCACTGCCCTCAACTCCAGTAGAACTGTAACCTGGAATCTCCATCAAATTAAAATTTTGCACCAAGTTTACCTTGCTACTCCCCTCGAGGACAGGCACAGTCAAGCTAGTAATATTGTCCTCGTTGATCGGTATGTCTGATTTGTATTGGCTTATCGTTAGATGTCTTTGATCGGCTTTGTTGAGATCAACTTGTAAATTAATAGTATAAGCACCGCTGGCGTTTGTCGTTGCCTTGGCCGTTGTCAATCCTTTTGCACCGACTGTTATGGCTGCACCGACTACCGCCTTCTTTGTTGATGGGTCGGTCGAGGTTCCAGAGAGAGTTACAGCCACGATCCGCGTACTGGAATCCGCTTTGAACTTTGGCAAAAGCCAGAGCCCGAGAACACCTAAGGCAATTAGAAAAAATGAGAGCATGCCAACAATCTTAATAATATGTCTTGGCGAATTGTAATATTCTATCTCGTTATCCATCCACCCTCCACTAAAATTTCAAATTTAAACAATATTATTGCAAAGTAAGTTTGTTGTCAGTTCCGAGCTTGTAAACAGCTGTTCGCTTGACTGCTGGAGAAGCGCCGGTCGTGGCATTGACCCCGGTCAAACCGACGGTCGCAGTCCCTGATGCAAAGGTGAGACTATTTATAGTTGCGGTATAGTAGCCATTCAAGAGAGCCCGAGCCAAATAGACTGGTTTTTTTGATTTGTTTGTCATAATTTCTAACTCTTTGAAGGTGGCTGGACCGC
>JAPLVL010000041.1:0-1445 GCA_026397135.1 Candidatus Berkelbacteria bacterium | reverse complement strand
CCAATATAATTGCTGCCTGATCGGGATTTGCCGAATCAATGACGAAGTTGGTCTGGTCAAGTGTGATTGACTGGACTAGGTGATCGGAGGGCTCTGTTGCAGTCGAGGTATATTTGCCATCTGCGAGCTGATATGCTTTGCCATCGACAGTGACGCTAGCGCTTTTCAGATTTGCCAATGTGAAGGCGGTGTTGGTCGTGGTCGTACTAGTACTGGCTGCCGTCGATGCGGCCAAGGAGAGCGCCATATATTTATATGTTGAATTGAACTCAGTCACAATCGTTTCTGTGCTCGATGTTGTCAGTGCTTGGACATAAGTCAGGAAAGTCGGGTTGATCGTACCATCTGCCTTTGTGTAATCTTTAGCTTTGTCGCTTGGCAGAGCGAAATGGAAAGTAATCGAATTCGTGTTGTCGGTCATGACGATGACACAGTCGATTGTCGTGCTGTAATCCTGGCCGATTGAAGCGAAATAATAAATACCGCGAAATTTACCGTCAGTTGTTTCAATATAAGTTGGCGCTGTAGCACCAGCAATGGCGGCGTTCATTGCGCCCAAGTAAATCTTGCCGGTCGCGCCCGAGGCACTTTTGCTAGAATAAACTGTCTTCATTTGTGTCGCTTCTGCTTTTGTTGTGGTATCGGTGAAGTCACTCAGTTTGGAAATATCAACGTTCCTGATCTTGCCTTTGTCTGCCATGGAGCTGCTTACAAAATTTGCATTTGATGCTGCGACACCGAGAAAATCGTTCTCGGCTGCAGTCATGTAAGTGGTGGTAGTAGTCGGCCAGCTATCAGGATATTTCAGCGAGAGGCTATAGTGGCTATCGGTCAGAGTTTTCCAACTTGTCGTCGGGTCGCTGGCCGTATCCGAAGGCGTGGTCGTCGTAGCGGTCGAATCGTCGGTAGTTACTGTTGTCTTTCCGCCAAGGGCATCAATTTGTGCTTGCAAATCTTTTTTGTCAGAAGTTGCCTTCTTGTTCAGGAAATACCAAGTGCCGCCACCAACCAAAATAGCCGTTGCAACAACTGCGATCACGATTATCCAAATATTACTTTTGTTCCTGGATGTACTTTTTACCTGCCCATAATCTATTTGATTCATCTTCCTCCTCATTATTTCTATACACTACTATTTTAACTCAAAATGTTGAAATAAACAAATATTTCAGCTTTTTGTCTCTTCAGTTTTTCAATCTAATCCTAGCATCATGGCGGTTATTCGGCAAAAGTGTTAGGTATAAATAATACAAAAAAACACCACCTATGTGATGTGTTTTTCGTGGTAGCCTCAAAGGGAGTTGAACCCTTCTTACTAGATTGAAAATCTAGTGTCCTAACCGATAGACGATGAGGCCACAACTGCCAAATGCAGTAAATTACAAATTTCAAATATCAAGTTACATAAGAATTTGTTTGTTGTAGCTTGGTAATTGATATTTTCC
>JAPLVL010000051.1:4881-17641 GCA_026397135.1 Candidatus Berkelbacteria bacterium | reverse complement strand
CTTGTTTGGTTAAATCGTCAAAAATAATGAGAACATCGCGGCCTTGTTCCATAAAATATTCGCCAATGGCGCAGCCGGAGTAGGGAGCCAAGAATGAAAGGGAAGCGGGATCGGAAGCACCGGCCAAAACTATGACAGTGTATTCCATAGCGCCTGATTCTTCCAAACGAGCCATGATTCTTGCGACTTTGGATTTTTTCTGACCGACGGCAACATAGATACAAATTGGCCGTTGGTCCTTCGGCAGGTCCTTCTGATTGATAATCGTGTCGATAGCGATAGCAGTTTTGCCAGTTCCACGGTCTCCAATGATCAGCTCGCGCTGTCCACGGCCGATCGGGATCAGGGCATCGATCGCTTTGATACCGGTCTGAAGAGGGACGGTGACGCCTTGCCGAGTAATAACGCCGGGAGCAACCTTTTCGATCGGCATCGCTTTGCTTGTCTTGATGACACCTTTCCCATCGAGTGGTACACCAAGCGGGTCGACAACACGGCCGATAATACTATCCCCAACATCAATTTTGGCGACATTTCCGGTGCATTTGACCTTGCTACCGGCTTCGACGGCTTTGTAATCACCCAAAACGATGGCGCCAATGGATGATTCCTCGAGATTCAAGGCCATAGCAGCTACATCGCCTGATTTTGTCTCAATCGACAAAAGCTCGCCTGATTTGGCATCTTTGAGCCCGTAAATTTTGGCGATACCATCGCCGATTTCGGCAACTTCGCCGGCTGATTCTTCCTTGATAGATGCATCAAAGTCGAGGATTTCTTTTTTCAATTCTTCGATTAAATTTGTGGACATTTTATTCCTTGAATTATTTCCTTTAAATTGTCATTTCGACCCCACGAAGTGGTTGGACCTGCCTGTCGGCAGACAGGGAAATCTCCTGATTAATTTGAAGATCTCTCGTTTCTTCGTAATGTCGAGATGACAGTTTTTGCTAATTTGTACATTTTGTGTTAAAACCTGAGTGAAAGTGAGAGCTTGAGATGTATAACATGAAATTTCATGATCAGCTTGAATCTGCTCGTCGTCGCCTGTTTGGTAACAGCGGTGAGCCACCGGATCAACTGGAGTCCGCCAGGCGTCTAATAGCGATGACGTTGCCCAAAGCCGTACCTTGTCACAAGGATGAAAACGGGGAATGGATTCCTGATCAACCACTGGAAACGATTGAATAGTTCCGAAGTCGTAACTTTTCCTTGCCTTGCCCGAATGGGCGAGGCAAATTTTATTCACTGTGCCAGTCCGTCAAACGACGGACTAACAGTTGACTAAAACTCTGATTGGTTGTATAGATACGAAAGTGGAGGGAGTCAGTGATGAATGCTTTGCAAATGTTTTTGGTGGTGCGGAATACTCTCGTTCCCTATATTGGACTGTGTGTGATCTTCTGGATTGCGACATCAGTCAATCCATCTGACGGCTATACCCCAACAGAGGAGGAGCAAAAGGTGCGAAAGCTGGTCCGGATTCGTTGGATTGTGGCCATAACCGTATTCTATATTGCTCTGATCGCGTTGGCCTACTTCGTGCCGGATTTCGCCAGTTGGATTGCAAATTGGCAATTTCCAGGCTTCGCAAACTGATTATTCCGTCTCGCCTCGCCCTACTGGGTGGGGCGAATTTTTAATGTGCCGGCTTAACAACGGATAGCCAATTTCCTAATTGCTAATAGCTAGTAATCTTATTTGCTATTAGGACATTCGCAATCCATTATTGCTAACTTAATTTTTGTTTCAGCTGATTAATCTTGTCTTCTGCAGTCAAATCAATAATTTTGTCCTCAACCTTGACGATGATACCGGTCGTATCCATCTTCACAGTATTATGTATCAAGTATTCAGTATTAAGGGGTTTCTTGGTTAATTTATTCTTGATTTCGTCAATTTCGGAAGCAGTCAGTGGCTTTTCTGAATAAACTTTGGCGATGATTTTGCCATTCTTTTTGGCTGATTCAATCTCCAGTTCTTCCAGAATCTTGCTCAAATCTTTGTATTGCTTGTTCTTCTGCAAAAGATGCCAGAATTTCTTGGCGATTTCTTTGAGGTGATGGGATCCTTCGCTGTCGCTCAGGATGACAGTGGAAAGGATCTGGGCATATTGTAATGGTTTTATCTTCATAATATTTATCGAATAAGGAATAATGAATTAGGAATTATGGTAATAAGGATTTCGTTTTGAACCCGAGTTCCTCATTCCAAATTCATAATTCGGATATTGCTTTGCTAGTTAGATTTTTCTTTTGTTCTGTTGTCAATTCCTTGCTTACGATCTTGTCCAGGGCGATGATGACGATATCGGCCACTTCCTTCTTGGCTTCGGACATTACCTTGTCCTTGGCGGAGGCTGCCTCGTCTTTGGCTGCCTTGATTGTCCGGTCAGCTTGGTCGCTCGCTTTCTTGATCAGCTCAGCTGATTCCAGACTGGCAGAGTCTTTCGCATTTCTCAAAATATCGTTTGCCTCCCTGAAAGCCTTTTCTCGAATTTTTTCGGCCTCCTCCTCTGACTTAGCAAGTTCGGTCGCTGCCTTTTCGGCGTCAGTTAATCCCTGATCGATTTTGCTTTGACGATCTTCGAGCATTTTCAGAATCGGTTTGTAAGCAAATTTCGAGAGCAAGAAAAACAATATGCCAAAATTGACGAGTTGAGCGATAATAAGTTTTAAGTCGATTCCTAAAGCGTCCATATTTCTCCTATTTATAAGCAATAAGCGGTAAGCGGTAAGTAATTTCTTACTGCTTACTGGCTCAATCCTCACTGTTTGTTAGACGAATTTGACGATCAATGCGATAACCAAGGCATAAATAGCGACAGCTTCGGCGAAGGCAGCGGTCAAGATCATTGGTCCGGTTACTTTGCCGGCAGCTTCAGGATTGCGGCCGATTGCTTCTACTGCTTTGCTACCGATCATACCGATACCGATTGCTGGTCCAATACCACCGACTGCGATTGCGAGCGCGGCGGCCAGACTTGTCATTGCTTCTGGGCTCATAATTACTCCATAATTAAATTTCTATTAAGTTGCTTAGGTTACTTGTGTCACTTAAGATACTTAACAAAAATGTTAGTGGGCTGCTGCATGTTCCTCGTGTTCTTCACTATTGTGATCTGAAATGGCAGTCTTGATAAAAACTCCGGCTAGCATCGTGAAGACAAGCGCTTGGACAAAACCAACGAAGATCTCCAGACCATAAAAGGGAATCGGTCCGACATAAGGCAAGAGCCAAGTGATGACAGCAAGCAAAACTTCTCCGGCGAAGACATTGCCAAAAAGCCGAAAGGAAAAGGAGATGATACGGGAAAATTCACCGATGATCTCGAGAATTCCGACAAAGAAACCAATCGGGCCTTGCTTGAAGTTAATAAATTTGCCAGCATATTTGAAGAAGCCAATTGCCAAGATGCCGAAGATTTGAACCAAGACCATGGTCAATATCGCTAGAGCCAAGGTCGAATTAAGATCAGCATTGCCGCCACGGAAAATCGGGATAAATTTGCTGCCTTCGTGAATGCCGATTGAGCCGATACCAGGAAGAAGACCAAGCCAGTTGTTGGTGATGATAAAGAGGAAAATGGTAGCTAAGAAAGGAAAATATTTCTTCGTTTGTTTCATATCGGCAAAGATGCTGTTTGCCAAATTGAGCAGCATTTCGACGACAAGTTCGATTCCGTTTTGAAATTTGCTTGGACGAAGAGTTAATTTCCGTGTGCCAAAAATTGCGAAGACAATCAAAATGATCGAAGCGACCCAGGAGGTGATCATCGAGTTTGTGATTGGGATCGGTCCCAATTGTGCAATTTTTTCGGCAGCGAGTGAAATTTCCATAAAAACCTAATGGCTAATAAGTACGAACGAGCGAACAGGTGAATTAGTTTTTTGGGCCGGATTCGTTATTTGGTTGGGTATTGATTTCTTCGAACTCTTTCATCGCTCTTTTGGCGATGTTCTTCACAATAAAAAAGACAAGCACTGTGGCAATCGCGAGACCGGCTAGGAACAAATATGAACCACCGGTGTGCCATTTCCTATCAAGATAACGCCCAAACAGCCCCAAAAAAACAAGCGGCAAGGCCGTTGAAAAACCAATTTGACCGATAAAGCCGAAGGCGAATAAGAGATTCTTTTTCATCCTTCATATATTATCAGCAAATTCTTTATTGTTCAACTCTAAATTATTATGAAAATCAGTCAAGACAGAGGAGGCTTGACCTGCAATGTGGGAAGTGGTAAACTTACCGATTGTAAGTATTTTAATCAAGGAATTAAAATGTCAAATCTCAAAGAGCTACATCACTGGGATGTAATGGTGCTTTCTTGTATTGACGGGCGGTTTGTGAAGCGAGTTGTTGACTGGGTAGCCACGCAACAGAATGATGTTTTCGATTATCGTACCGAAGTCGGGTGCAGCAAAGCGATAATTGACTCAGGGATTGATCGTGAAAGATTCTTCAGTGCCGTAGATGTTGCGAAGAGATTGCACAGTATCAAAGAGATTTGGCTTGTTGATCATATTGATTGTGGTGCTTATGGTGGCAGCAAGGAACAGACTTCTGCTGAGTCAGAGAGGGAATTCCACCGAAACAAACTGATTGAAGCCCAAAAAATTGTTTCTTTGAAATACCCGGAACTAAATGTGAAGATGATTTATGCCAGCTGGGATGAGATTGAGGTAATTTAGTCGAAAGTCTAGGATCCATAAAGTCTATAAGTTGTGACGAGGTTGTTTTTGTTCTTTCTGTCTTGCTCAAATCTATTGAGGAAGATAGTGGAGAACGAAAAGAAAGGGGTGGATTCGATGGTGCGCCACATAATTGCAGATGACGAAGATATGATCTTTCAGTTTGATCAAGCTGATATGTATCTGATTCATTGTTTCGATCCGCGGCCTTACTGGCGTAAGGTCTGGGAAATCTTCTGCCTGGCAAATCCGGATATTCTGGTTGCCAGAATTCCTCTCCAGGGCGGAAGTAGCGCCCAACCCAAACATTTCCTCAAGCTTTTCGAAGCGAAGAAGGCCAATCCTACCGCGCTTGTCGTGGTTGCGACTCATTGGCCTTGTGGCTGGTATGCAGATCAAGCTCCTGATGTGCCGAGCCGTGATGGCTTAGAGGTTGCAAAAGCCTTTGATAACGTTGGATTTAGCACGGTTCACCTCCACGTTGCCCTGGATTTGGCCAGCGGTAATTCTGTTTGCAGTTTTACCAATCCCTCCAAGCTTGCGATACAGCACAGTATGATCAGTCCGATCATTACGAATGGCTTCTATCAGATTGGTCAACTTAGTCTGGAAGAATATGGTATGGCGATGGCGCCGGGCTTCACTCTCAATATCTCAGATGAATTCTGGGGTCCGCCGGATGAAAGCCTCTGTGTTCAGCGGCGCTATGTCACTGATCGCACGTTGGAACTTGCCGAAAAATTGAACGGTGGAGTTGTCCCGGCGATT
This sequence comes from Candidatus Berkelbacteria bacterium, assembly GCA_026397135.1. Lineage (GTDB taxonomy): Bacteria > Patescibacteriota > UBA1384 > XYA2-FULL-43-10 > 1-14-0-10-43-13 > JAPLVL01. The sequence continues at coordinate 12,181 of JAPLVL010000051.1, read as the reverse complement.
GAACGGCGTTCTCGCCAATACATAGTAATCCCTTAACCTTGTGGCCATCCCGAAACCGGGGTGGCCAATTTTTATTGACGCTTGTGGAAAATAGTGTTAATATATTGATCGTTCAAACATTTCGGCAGGAGGTGCAAAATGTCGAAAAGGGCAGATTGGCTTGGCCGTATTAAGACGGCTTTGTATTTTCTTCACGAGTATCATATTGAAGTCAGGGAAAAGGACGGCCCCGGGCGTGTCTATCCGGCTTTGGGAGGGAGTACACTTAAATACTCCGCAGTCAGAGATTTTCTCTTCCGAACCGGCGCTATCAAGCAATGCTTTGGCCGTTTTGATCGCCGCCGCCGTAATTCCAAAAACGGTGGCAGATTGATCGCAATTTGCCAGAAGCAAAATCTTCGCTACTACTGGAATCACAATGTCTATGATATCGATCCTGACGTCATAGATCGAATCAGTCAGTGGATTGCGAGTGACCACGCTCTTGATCTGGTCAGCCGAGAAGTCGATGGCAAAGTTAGACTGGAGCCGAGCGATCAGGCAACAGCAGTCCCGGATTTCAGCCTTTATGAAACTATTTGATCCCTCTCCAAGTCCCAAACTTTTTGTTTGGGACTTATTTTGTTAGAATGAACATAACAATTGACAATGTAAGGAGATTCATGACAAATAAAGTCGCGAAGATCTACAGTGCTGCTACAATTGGGCTCGATTCATATCTGGTCGAAGTTGAAGTTGATATCGGAGCAGGCCTACCCTCGTTTACGATTGTTGGGCTGCCAGACAAAGCGATCGATGAGAGCAAGGAGCGAATCAGAGCGGCGATCAAAAATTCTGGCGTCTTCTTCCCCCAACATCGCCTGACCATAAATTTGGCACCAGCTGATGTCAAGAAAGAAGGGCCGAGTTTCGACCTGCCGATGGCAGTTGGAGTGCTTTTGTCCGACGAGCAGTTTGATTATACAGAAGAGTTCGAGAAATCAATTTTTGTCGGAGAGCTCTCTCTCGACGGCAAATTGCGCCATATAAATGGAATTTTGCCGATCACTATGTTTGCGGCGGAGAAGGGTTATGCCAAAATCTATTTACCTGAAGTTAACGCGGCTGAGGCGGCCCTGATCAAGGGAGTCGAAATAATTCCAGTCAAATCGCTGATTGAGTTGATCAAGCATTTGAGGGGGGAAGAAAAGTTAAAAAGTTATCAAGTCCATCAGGTTCATCAGGTCAAAAAGAGGGAGTCGCAATCCGATTTTGCCTATATCGCCGGGCAGGAACAGGCGAAGAGAGCGCTAGAAATTGCGGCAGCTGGAAATCATAATATTTCTCTCTCTGGCCCTCCCGGATCAGGCAAAACTTTGCTGGCACGAAGTCTCCCGAGTATCTTGCCTGATATGGACGAGGACGAAATTCTCGATGTGATGAAGATATATTCGGTGGCCGGACTCTTACATGGTCAGGGGGATAACCTGATTTCGGAACGACCATTTCGTTCGCCTCATCATACAACCTCGAGCGTAGCAATCGTCGGTGGTGGCACATGGCCAAGGCCAGGAGAGATTAGTCTCTCCCATCGAGGCGTTTTGTTTTTGGACGAATTTCCAGAGTTTCCGCGCTCTGTCTTGGAAGCGCTTCGTCAACCTCTTGAAGATGGCGTTGTGACAGTTTCACGAGCAACGGGCTCACTCACATTTCCGGCGGAATTCTTGCTGGTGGCGGCTCAGAATCCCTGCCCTTGCGGTTTCCTATCTGATCCTGAGAAACATTGTACTTGCACTCCGACTCAGATCATCCGGTATCAGAAAAAGGTCTCAGGACCGATCTTGGACCGAATTGATATTCACATCGAAGTGCCGAGAATTAAATATGCGAAATTGGCGGAGGAGAAAGTAGCCGAAAGTTCAGAAAAGGTGAGGGAGCGAGTGCAGAGAGCACGCGAGCGCCAACTAGAGAGATTCAAGAAGATCAAAATAAAATCAAATTCGGAAATGAGTTCGAAGGATATCAAGAGCTTCTGTGTCCTCTCGGAATCTGCTGAAAAGCTAATCGGGCAAGCCGTTGATTCGATGAAGTTGTCTGCTCGAGTTTATCATCGGATTTTGAAGCTGGCGAGGACAATTGCCGATTTGGCAGGAGAAGATCAAATTCAGGCTAGCCATATCGCTGAGGCGCTTCAATATCGACCGAAAGAAAAAACGTACTAATATAGTGAGTAGGTTTGCCCCGCCTAAGACCAAGGCGGGGTGAATCAGTGAGTCAGTGAATAAGTAGTAAGGTTGAAACTAATAAAAAAGTGCCCGTCTAATCGGAAATGATCAGACGGGCACAGGTGTATTTGTCTCAGACTTTGAATTCATCTGAAACATTTTTTCCAACCGGTTCTGCTGGATCGGTTGAGAGTTCCGAGAAGTAGAGATAGCGGAAACCCGGGTAATTCCTGGATAGGTATACTTCGCAGATATTGGCGGAGACGGCCATGCGAACAATATGGGCCATACCGTCAATGTTGAAGGCTACCGAAAGTGATAAAATGCCATTCCCATGGGCGGCTTTAGTCAGGAGTGTGGCCAGAAGATCACGTTCAGATGAATCATCTTTTAGAGCAGGAAACATATTGGTGACCTGATGGAAGAGACCGAGTGAACGATGAAATTCAGTTGACTCTGTCCATGCGTGGACAAGTGAGTAGGTAACTTCGTTGTCGTCAATGTCAGCCATTGTGGGACTCCTTTTCGGAAATATACGCAGTATATGTCAACCTTTATATCACAAAATACATGATCAATCAATCGGACTGAGCGTAAGGTTTAGAGTTGGAAGTTGCTGATTTTGTAAACCCAGTTTCCGAGATCGGTGAGGAGTGGTGTCTTGGCTTTCAGGAAATATGTAGCGACGAAGAGCATTACGACTGTGCCTAGTACGAAGAGAAGCTTTCTGACATCTTTTCTGACGTAAGCATATTTCTGATTTAGCTCCGTCATCCTGTCGAGTTCTTTGGGGGTGAAATTTTCTGTTGGTTTCATCTCGCTTGCCGCAGTTGTGGTGCCAGTTTGTGCTACAGGATTGATTTGAGTCGGCTGCTGAACTGGTTTACTTTGATTTTTGAATTTCTTACACTTCTTCTTGCCCATAAATAACTCCTTATTATGTTTAAATTTAAATTACTGGAAAAATTGTCAAAAGGCAATGGAGAAAAGTAAAACAGTAACGGGTAAGCTGATATTCAAGAGTGTAGGTGATATAGGGATGAAAAAAGCTCCAACATAAGTTGAAGCATTTTTCTTGGAGCGAGTAGCGGGAGTCGAACCCGCATCTTATCCATGGCAAGGACATATAATAGCCGCTATACGATACTCGCACATCGCCAAAGGCGCTAATTTCCAAGTATCAAAATATCAAATATCAAGGAATTTTTCAATTACTTGGAAATTGATAATTGGTATTTGGAACTTGCCAATCGCAGATTGGCTTGGAGGTCTGGTCGGGAATCGAACCCGACTACGCGGTTTTGCAGACCGCTGCCTAACCTCTCGGCCACCAGACCTAATAGCTACAATATGAACAATATGGCCTGCCATCCGTAGCTCCAAAGGAGCGAAGGCTGGTGCCGATGGTCAGAATCGGACTGACGACACAAGGATTTTCAGTCCTCTGCTCTACCACTGAGCTACATCGGCTTAAACATAGAAAATCTTACCAAAACATGACATTAAAATCAAGGCAAGATTTCGCAGTTGCATTCTGTTCTAATTGTTGATATCACATAGGGGCTGACTTTACCTCTCGAAATCATTCATGAGAATGTCTGCAAATCAACCAAAGGAGAACTGCCTTGAAAGTTATGGTTGTGGGTGATGGAGCGCGCGAACACGCGTTTGTTTGGAAACTGGCGCAGAGTCCGCTTGTTCAGATCGTTTTCTGTGCGCCGGGCAATGGCGGTACAACGCTTGAGCCGAAGTGCCGCAATGTTGAAATTGCGTCTGATGATGTCGGGGCTTTGGCAAAATTTGCTGAGCAGGAGAAGATTGATTTGACCGTTGTCGGCACAGAGAAGTCGCTTATCGATGGAATTGTCGACAGGTGGTCGAGCGAATTACTCATTTGTGGCCCGAAGGCCTCTGCTGCTTGGCTCGAAGGCAGCAAAATCTTCGCCAAGGGGACGATGAACCGCTTCGGCATCCCGACGGCACCGTATCATCCTTTCTCGACGCGAGACGATGCTCACCTCTGGCTCTTGAGCCAGCCCAAAGACAAACCTTGGGTGGTCAAGGCGGATGGCCTGACTGGTGGCAAAGGCGTCACGGTTTGCGACAACAAGGAGCAGACGATCGATGCGATTGTCAATCTCCGAAATTTCAGAGAGGCGGGACAACGGTTTCTGGTCGAGGAGCGGTTGCATGGCAGGGAGGCGTCGCTTTTCCTGTTTTGTACCAAAATCGGCCAGGTAATCCCCTTCGTGACGGCGCAGGATTATAAGTGCGCCTTCGATGGAGATGTTGGCCCGAATACTGGCGGAATGGGGTCGTATTCTCCGGCCAGTCATCTGACACCGAAGATCATCGACGAAGTGATTATGAAAGTTCAGCCGATGGTTCTGAATCTCGGTTTCGCGGGTTTCCTCTATGTGGGCCTAATGCTGACAGATCAGGGTTGGAAAGTCCTGGAATTCAATGTCAGGATGGGCAATCCTGAGACGCAAGTGGTTCTGCGACGGCTCGAGACCGATTTGCTCCATCTGCTTTTCACTGCGATGGGCGGCGGCACCTGGGACAAGCCACTTGTGTGGAACAACCGACCGGTTGTTTCTGTTGAAATGACCTCTGGCGGCTATCCTGACCATTATCGTACGGGTGAAGTAATCAGGGGACTCGATCTGATCGAGAGTACTGAACCGGCTGGAGTTAAAATCTTCCATGGTGGGACAAGACGGGAAGGCGACAAGATCCTGACCAATGGAGGGCGGGTTTTGTCTGTGACAGCCTTGGGGCCAAATCTTCCAACTGCTCGCGATCGCGCTTATGCTGCAGTGGATCAGATCAGTTGGCGAGGTGAGGCTCACCGTAGAGATATCGCTTTCGGTATCTGACAATTTATAGAAAATATCGACGGCCACCTCAAAAGAGGTGGCCGTACTTGATCTTGGACTTGCAATCCAAATCAAAGTGAAGTAAGATAAACGCTAGAAAATAAAATAATTACAAGCTCAAAAACCTCTTTGCAAACAAAGGTTTGAGCTACGGCTTGAATTATGTCTCAATTTTTGAAAATTATTCAAATTATATTCGCCATTATGCTGGTGGTCTTTATCTTGTTACAGCAACGCGGTTCGGGACTCGGTATGGCCTTCGGAGGCGAAGGCAATGTCTATCGTTCCCGCCGTGGGATAGAGAAGTTTCTCTTCATTGCGACGATTATCGTCGCGGCGCTCTTCTGCGCCAGCGCTTTGGCCACCGTTTTCCTGGCCTAAACTATGAAATTTAATTTCAAAAATGATCCTGCTAAATTTGGTGAGGAAAGTGAGGGTTTGAAAAAACCTTTTTTCGTTTTGAAACGATTTTGCTCCAATATCAAGAAAAGCTATATTTTGATGAGTAAATTTGAGCGGATTCTCTGTCTGATTTTTCTGGCAATTGCCCTCTCTTCACTTGCTTACAAATGTTATCATGTCTATTTGGCCAACACCAAGACGATTCCCTCTGATCGCGGGACATACACCGAGGCAATTGTCGGCGAAGTTAAATTCCTTAATCCGATCTCAGCGCAGAACGATGCAGAGAAGAGTACTTCCAAACTTCTCTTTTCTGGGTTGGTTCGGGTCGTCGATCAGAATACAGTTTTGCCCGATTTGGCCAAGAGTTGGGAGGTTGCAAGCGATGGCATAAAATATACCTTTCATTTAAATCCTGATTTAAAATTTTCCGATGGCGCCCCGCTAACTTCAGCTGATATCGCTTACACTATTGAGTCGATACAATCGCCAGACAGCAAAAGTCCACTTCAGGCAACATGGGAAAATGTTGTAGTGGCGCCAGTCGATGACAATACGATTGAGTTTGACCTGCCAAGCGCTTACGGCCCCTTCATATATAGTTGTAATTTCGGGATTTTGCCGGCACATCTCACTTCTGATGACTTTTCGAGGAAATTAGTCGGCAGCGGTCCATACAAATATGAGAAATTTAACAAAACTGGCACGACGATCAACCAGATCGAATTGGAAAGAAATGATAATTATTATGGTGATCGGCCACTCCTTGAGACGATTAAATTGAAGTTTTATAGCGACAAGGATACGGCCAAGTCGGAATACGAGAAAAGTAAGTCTATCGACGCTCTCTTTGGAGCGGACTCGAATGTAGGGAATAAATTTGATTTTACTTCTTCTAGAAGTTTGGCACTGATTGCAAATCTTCGGGATGACAAACTGAAGGATCAAACGGTCAGACAGGCCATCTTCGAAGGGAAAGCTTTGGCAAATCCAGCATCACTGACCCTGACTTCTCTCGATATTCCAGCTCAGAGAGAAAAGGCGACAGAGTTGCAGAGTAATCTCAAAAATTCCAATATTAATTTGGACCTGAAATTCCTAAGCGCGTCGCAATATCAGGATGCGATCACCAACAAAAGCTATGAGCTAATCTTCTACGTTTTTGACTTTGGTGCTGACCGTGATCCTTATGCCTTTTGGCACACTAGTCAGATCAGCAATTTGAATTTAGCCGGCTGGTCTGATAAGAGTACTGATATCTTGCTTGAGGATGCTCGGATGATTCTCGATAGTGCAGCCAGAAACAAAAAGTATGATCAATTTTTCGATACGATCAAGACTAAAGACGTGATTAAATTTTATGATCCAGTCTTGTATAATTTTGAAATAAAAGATAATGTAAAAACTGTTGATTTGGTCAAGGGCAACCAACCTTTTTCTCGATATTTTGGTGAAAATTCTTGGTATGTTGGAGAAAAAAGAGTTCGTAAATAGCTGATAAGGATTCAGAAGTATGGATACAGGATACAGAACACAGAATTAAGAATACAGAATTAAGAATTAAGAATTAAGTAGTAAGAAGTAAGAATTAAATAGTGTGCAAGCTCGCCCCGCCTTGGGTTTAGACGGGGTAAGTCAGTAAATCAGCAAGCAAGTTTTAAGATTTATCAGGCTGTAAAGTGGGTAGTGAGTGGTGGATTGCCGAAGTGGCGGAATTGGTATACGCGCACGGTTCAGAGCCGTGTTCCCACAAGGATTGCGGGTTCAAATCCCGCCTTCGGCACCAAATTTGATCGGGGAGAGTGAGCATCAAGG
>JAPLVL010000051.1:0-4864 GCA_026397135.1 Candidatus Berkelbacteria bacterium | reverse complement strand
TGACTATTTCGCCATAATTTGCTAGACTCCGCAAGGGTTATTCCAGTACTTTGGAGGGAAAACTTATGTCGAGAATCGTGGGGATTTCGCGTGAAAAAGGTCGAGATGTTTTTGTCGAAATGCTCTTGGCCTTGTCTCTGCAAATATTTGCCAATGATGAGATGACCGGAGTTGCAACTGCAAGAGATGGTCAGATCATCCCATGGGTAAAGAGGGGCGTGGTGACCTCAGTCTCGTCGAAGATCCATCCGGAGGAAGCGAAATCTTTGATGGGAAACTGTGGAATCGGCTATGTTTCGTCGTGTGGATTGATGATGCCAGAGTTTTGCGAGACTGGAGATGGTCTTGCTTTCGCTGTGGCGGTCGATGGGAGTGAAATTGCTCAGAAGCAGGTTGTCGCGGCGATCTGTAAAGCAACGACGCTCAGAGACGGAGTGATTCGAGCGATGAAACAGGTCAGTATTCCCTTTGCCTTGATTGCGATGTCGAGTCTCGGGGAAATTGTTGGCGCCAGACGGGATGGCAGGAAGCCATTGTCGGTTGGCAAACTTGATGGGGGAATGTATTTAAGCTCACAGAGCGGAATCCTCGATCAAGGTGCGGAATTTCTTCACAGCGTTTGGCCGGGCGAAATAATTACTCTTGGGACCTATGGATATCAGCGCAAAGCTGTCTTGCCCGTCGTAGATCACTCCCGCTGTATTGATGAGGTTCTTTTCCTTCAGCGCCCTGGCAACATTTGTGGTGGCCAAAGCGTTGAGAAGATCAGAATTCGGGAAGGCAGAGCTCTTGGAAAATTATTCCTTGGCCTGCCGTTTTTCAACGAGGATGCTGAATATCTCATAATGCAGATTCCTGATGGCGGGAATTATCCCGCCATCGGTTTTGCCTCAGCTCATTCGTTTTTCAAATACGACTCCTCGGCCCAGGTCAAATGCCGCTATGTCAATGTTCCGAATGTGCCCTTGCCGGTCAAATATTCACTTAACGGCTGGATTCCTGATCAGGAAAATCCAGGCAAGATGACGAATATTTATTTCAAGGGCAAGAGAATCGTGCTTGTCGATGACGGACTCTGGTCTGGTTCGAAGCTGATTCATTTCCGCAAAATGCTCGAGCAAGCAGGGGCCTTGGAGGTTCACGGTGTTACTGTTACGGTATCCTGTCGGTCTTGCCCATATGGCAACGATGGACACGATCTCGGATCGGCTCCAATCGGGATGGGGAAGAGCGGTCAGGAGATCGCGAAACTTTTGGGTCTTGCCAGCTTCAATTTTCTTCCAGAGGAAGAACTGATTGATTCTCTCGGGACGCCGCACCGGATCTACTGTACCGAATGTTTGTGTTATTAATTTCATCCCCTGGCCAATCCGGCTGGGGGAAATTTTAAAAAACCGGCAAGTGGGGACTTGCCGGCGGTTAGAAAAAAATCCAGCGTCGAGTTTCGGGCTGAGCCGAACCCTTTTTTGCCAATGTCTCGGGACAGGGATGGCAGATTAGACCGTCATAAGGATCAGCTATGGCGTTGTCGAGGATTTGTTGTGCGCGATGAAGAATCTTTTGGTGGTCTAGCGACTGAGCCAATGTTTTCTTCTCTATCCCATTGCTTTCATATAAGATGAAACTAGAGCCAGACGGCTCCACTACCAAGAATTTCATAAATCACCTCCAAGTTGGGATGAATACAAATTATTCTTTCCTTGATTGGAAATGAATGGAAACAAGTGGAAAGAGTTGATTGGTATTTTGAAATTAGTTATTAGTAATTAGTATAAGAGATAGAACAAATATAATTCTATGCAAATAACCAACAACCAAATACTAATCATCCACAAAATTTTCTTTGACAGAAAAGAAATTTTTTGCTATTATCATTGCAGTTACAAAATTATTAAGCCAGCTTGAATAAAGGGGAGAAGATATTCTCGGGTTGGCTATGCCCGTTTTTTTGTATCAAAAGTATATGCGCGCTTAGCTCAGTTGGTTAGAGCATCTCGTTTACACCGAGAGGGTCGGGGGTTCGAATCCCTCAGCGCGCACCATATAAAACAGTTTTTAGAATTTAGTTTTTAGTTATTAGTAAGGGAGAAAGTGTCTTATTCTTTCCAAATAACTAATATCCAATAACCAATAACTGGGTTGGGGCGAATGGTGAAATTGGTATACACGCTACCTTGAGGTGGTAGTGGGAGAAATCCCGTGGAGGTTCAAGTCCTCTTTCGCCCACCAAAATGCCGCTTTGCGGTAAGTCGAAAACTTTTTAAGTTCGTCAGGTTCATCAAGTTATAAAGTTAGCAGTAAAGGTTAAGAAAAATCAATGAATTTCAGCCAAATTTTCAGTTCTAACGGAATCTTCGATCCTGTACCAAATCCAAATGCGCATTATTTCATCCCGATGGTGATTGTATTCAGTTTTCTGATCATTGCAGCTGCTGCAATTCTGATTTTGACCAAAGATTTTGTTCGAAAACTGTTGATTAGATATGTTCCACCGTTTTTCACAGCCGGAGGGCTCGGACTGGTTCATTTGGGCGCCCGTTATGAGAGTTTGCCCTGGCTTGGTTCTGTTGCATTCTTTGTCTTGGTGGTATTAATGTTGATTGTCTGGCTTGCAATTGTCGCAATTTGGATGGCAAGGTTTACGCCGAAGTTTATTAAATCTGTAGAAATAGAAGAAAAATATAAAAAATATTTGCCGAAGGCGAAGAAAAAAGCCAAAGCAAAAATTTGAAATAGAATGTCCAGCGAACCTGGACGACGCGTCTTACAGCAGAAGTTGTGAGACAAGAAAGGAAAATAATTTAGATGACAAGTGAAGAAACGAAAGATCTGCAAAAAGATGAAACGGTTGCAGTAGATCAGGAGAGCGAGAAGGAAGTGAAACCAAAAGTTGAGGGCAAAGATTCGATGGCGAGCTTGATCGAGGAAATGGGCGACAAACTTTTGCCATTTGCTGAAGGTGACATGGTAGAGTCGTCAGTTTTGGCGATTGGCGGAAACAGAATTTGGGTTGATGTTGCAGGGCAATCCCTAGGTTTTATTCCTGAGAAGGAAATTACAACCAAAACAGGGCTCAAAATCGGTGATAAGATTTATTCGACTGTTCTTTCCATGGAAGACGAAGAGGGCAATGTTGTTCTCTCAATGAAGCGGGCAGACAGGGAGAAATATTGGCAGGATATGGAAACCGCTTTTGCCAACGGTACACCAGTCATAGCCAAGATTACCGATGCAAACAAGGGCGGCCTCATGACCGACATCGGCGGCATTATGGGTTTCTTGCCTGTTTCGCAGTTGGCGCCGATTCACTATCCACGTGTTAGTGGTGGCGACAAAGATGAGATTTTGAACCGCCTACGCAAGTTTATCGGTCAGGATTTCACTGTCAAAGTAATTACTTGTGAAAAAGATACGAGCAAATTGATTTTCTCAGAGAAGGCTGTCAAAGCCGAGGAAGTTAAGGCCAAAATTGACAAATTTGCAGTTGGTGACATTGTCAAAGGCAAAATTACCGGAATCGTTCACTTTGGCCTCTTTGTCAGTATTGATCCAGAAATCGAAGCTCTTGTTCATATTTCCGAGGTTTCCTGGAGCCATGTTGACGATTTGCACAAACTTTTCAAAGTCGGTGATGAGATAGAGACTCAGGTGATTTCAGTTGAAGACGGCCGGGTTTCACTGTCACTCAAGAAACTTTTACCAGATCCATGGGTTAAAGCTGCATCCAGATATCAGGTTGGTCAAGTTGTCGAAGGTGAAGTCACAAAACGAACACCTTATGGTGCATTTGTGGCCCTAGACGACGAAATCAGTGGTTTGTTCTACAACACGAAGCTGCTTTTCCAGGATGCTCCACAAGACACGGCTCAAACAGTTGAGCTTGGCAAGAAATATAAATTCAAAATTACTTCTATTGAGGTTGAAAGTCATCGACTTGGACTGGCTCTCGATACTCCGGAGAAGGAAGCCAAAACTCCTGCCAAAAAGGTAGAAAAGAAGGTAAAAGAAGAAATTGTCGAAGCACCAAAAGTAGTTGAATCAGTCGAGCCAGTAGTCGAGAAGAAAAAAGCGGTAAGACCGAAGAAAACAAAGAAGATTGAAGATATTGTTGGCGCTGAGTAATAATGGTTGAACTAGTCGGCAGATTCTCTGCCGATTGTTCAGAACTTATAATACGGAGGATCTATGCAGATTAAATATCGGGGCGGCCAAACCTTTGAAGTCAAATCCAAAGACTTAGAAATAAATTTCTCGGGTAATTTGTCAATTAATGGGTTCGTTTTCCCGGGGCCGGGCGAGTATGAGAAGGGCGGCGTAATTATTAACGGAATCGCCGATGGCGACAATACTATCTACATCATTCATCTCGAAGATATGACAGTTTGTCATCTGGGCAAAATCAATCACGGCCTCTCAGAGGAAGAAGCCAAACAAGCAGGGGATATTGATATTCTTTTCTTGCCACTTGGTCAGGATGGTTCGGCTGATTTGAAAACAAGTCTGAAAAGTCTCTCCAAGATTGATCCTCGAATTGTTGTCCCAATGCTTTTTGACGAATCAATCCTGAATGAATTCAAGAAGAGCGAAGGGTACACTGACGGCGAACTTGATATCTTGAAAATAAAGAAAATTGACCTACCGGAAGAAGAACGGAAGATTGTAATCCTTGCAGCTCTGTAAAAAACTTGGTAATAAATGTCAAAGTACTAATTTCTAATTTCAAACCACTGTTGCATAATTCGTTAAATTGAAACGAGCGTGATATCCTTAAGGTATGAAACATCAGGACAACACGCTCAACCTGATTTTCTCAATTGTTGACGATTTCTGCAAGACGCACCTTAAGAAAAATAAGAATAAACGA
>JAPLVL010000011.1 GCA_026397135.1 Candidatus Berkelbacteria bacterium | reverse complement strand
TGATATTCGGCATTTTCCGAAAGATCACCCAGCTCGCGAGCTTCCTTGATTTTAACACTTACTTCTTTGAGTTTGACTTTGGTCTCCTCAAGCTGAAGTTTCATTTTATTTAGACCCTCTGGTGTGATGTAATTGCTCATACTATCTTCCTTAAAAAACATAGACACGGGCTTCTTTGTCCGTGTATATTTCCCTTTAATTTGTATTTTATTACTGGCAAATATCTCAAAATTCAGACCAAAAGTCAAGACTCTGAGTGTAAATTAGCTATTTTTGACCGAAATAGTAACTCAATATTTCCTTGGCTACCGGCGCTGCCACGTCATATCCTTCGCCACCGCCCTCGACCATTACAATGATCGCAATTTGGGGATTTTCGTAAGGGGCATAGCATTCAAACCAAGCGTGGGTCTTCTGGTTATTCTCGAACTGGGCAGTTCCAGTCTTGCCTTCCACATTGACAGGGAGATCTCCCAAATTCCGCGCCGAACCGTCTGTCACCGCCAGACGCATTCCCTCCTGAACCGTCTTGATTACATCTGGACTCACAATATTTGTCTTCTCAACTCGAGGGTCGAAACTTTTCATCACCTTGCCATCCTGATCAACGATTTTGTTGACCAACTGAGGCTGCAAGAGAGTTCCGCCATTGGCAATCGCCGCCGTTGCTCGCAACATTTGAATCGGCGTCACCAGCATATCGCCCTGACCAATCGAAACATGGTAGGTATCGCCCAAATACCACGGCTCAGCCTTGACCTTCTGTTTCCAAGCCGCGTCCGGCAAAAGGCCACTCGCCTCGCTCGGCAAATCAATTCCTGTCTGTTCACCCAGACCAAATAACTGCCAATATTTCTTGATTTTGTCGATCCCAAGCCCAGGAATCTTGTCAAATCCGCCGCCTAATGAGTAGAAGAAAACATTGTTTGACTCGGCCAGCGCTCGCTCTACATTTGTCGATTCGTAGCTGTGATCCTTCCAGTCAGGAAAGGTATAATCGCCAATCTTGATCGCCGCCGGCGTTACAAAAGAAGTGTTTTTGTTAATTTCACCCTCAGCCAAACCGGCCGAAGCCAAAATTATCTTGGAAACGGAACCGGGAGGGTAAGTTCCCTGCGTCATCCGATTAAACATCGGTTGATTTGGATCATTTATGAGAGACTGATAATCCTCGGTTGAAATTTTGGTCGCAAACAAATTATTATTGTAGCTCGGCAGAGACACCATCGAGAGGATCCCGCCAGTCTTGACATCCATGACTGCTGCCACCGCCCCGTTCACATCCTGGCCAGTTATCTTCTTGCCGGTTTCGATACCAACCTGCAGCGCTTCTGCCGTTTTGGCTTCGAGCCCTGCATCGATATTCAGAACCAAATTGTCGCCAGAGACCGGCTCCTTGTTTGTATTATCGACCAGCACCTTGACCACATTACCGCGCGAATCAACCTCGACTTGTTCCATCCCATTGACGCCGCGCAAATACTGCTCGTAGCTTGACTCAAGTCCGGTTTTGCCCGTTCGATCAGAAGGGAAGTAACTGTCGTCTTTTGACAAATCATCCTGCGACACAATCCCGGTGTATCCGAGGATTTGAGACAAACCGGGTGTCGTCAGATACTCCCGCATCGCATTCTTGGCCACAAATACACCTGACATACCATAAACTTTTTCTTCCAGAAGGAGCGCATCATCATGAGGAATGTTATCCTTGATAATAGCTTGGTCAAGTGAATTGAGGCCGTTTTTCTCGGCAGCCATCTGGATTTCATCGAGAGATTGACCAGTAAAAGTGGCAATCTCAGCATAAACCTTCTGGCGCTCAATCTTGTTTTTTGGTAGTTCAGAAGGGTAGACAGCGAGAGCAAAAGAGGGATCGTTTCGAGCCAGCCAAGTCCCGTTCTTGTCCAAAATAAGCCCTCTGGTCGCCGTCAGAAGTCTGGGGCGATGATGACTCTCAGCTTGTGCATTCATAGTTTCACCCTGCGAAATTTGGAGAAAGAAAAGTTTGGAGGCCAAGACACAAAAGACCAACATCACAGCGATTTTGAAAATCCTAATTGAGTTAAAGGCAGACTTGTTCTCAATCTTACCAACCGGCTCAGCCATCAGGTCGGAATAGGAAAACACGATCTCGGATTGTCTCTCGATTTTCCGGATCTCCTTGTCACCCTTCAATTTCGAAAAGTTGCCAAAAATATCCATAATAACTCAAATTAAATTTGACTTTAAATCTTGATCTCGCCAAGCAAGAAACGCTTCTTGATAATCCGATACATAGTGAAGAGAAAGACGCCGGCTGCACTATTGATCAAGACGAAGTAGAGCAACGCCAAGAGTGCTTGACTATTCCAGCTCCCTGAATAAATCATAATGATAATTTCAAAGACAACGCTGATAGAAATGAAGTAGAAAAGTGAGGTAAACGGCGTCGGTTCTGGAAAGAACTTGAGACGAATGAAATTTAGAAAGGCCGGCAGTAGGAAAAAATTGAGAGCAATCACGAGCAAAGGTAGGGAAGTAAAAAGCGAGAAAAAGAGCACCAGAGCCAGGGAGAAGATGTAATACTTCTTCGAATTATCAACCAAGGCCAGCACGACCAAAACACAAAATGACGACAGGAAAGTTGCACCATTCACTTCGAAATTAACAAAGAAAGAAACATCCAACAAAACCAATGAAAGTGCCAAGACAACAAGCAAAATGTTTCGAAATAATTTCATTTTTGAATAAATATTAATTCTAGTTTTGATAAATCAACTAACGGCTCGACCGTAATACTTTTGAAAATTCCCGAGGAGAAGGATTGCACTTCCCCAGCCCGGCCGATCAAAATCCCCTCTTTTAGCCCGCCACCCAAACCCGAAGTGACTATGTATTCCCCCGCTTTGATATCTGTGTCCGAAACGATGTTATCCAGATACAAGCCCGAATTTCCACCCTTCAATATCCCCTTCGATCTAGAATCCTGTAACATTGCCTGGATCAGAGAATCTTTGCTCGTGATCAATCTTATCTTCGAGCTGTTTTCGTATGTCACCTCTACTCGGCCAATCAGAATTCCGTTGAAAACTGCAGCCTGACCAGTCAGAATCCCCTCGGAGCTACCCTTGTCGACGACCAGGTAATCTAAATAATTCAGAGGGTCGCGATCGATTATCCGAGCCGGTACCAGGCTCCCTTTGTCGCTATCAGCAAGGAAGCCAAGCTCTTGTTTCAGCAATTTGTTCTCGTTTTCCAGCTCCGAGATCTGACTTTGATCAATCTGTAATTGGTAGATTCTGTCCGTCAGATTAGCATTCTCCTTTTTCAAATTGCCAATGTCGGCTACGAAACGGAAGGTTTGCGAGATCGAATGCCCAGTTCTGAAAAGAAATCCGCTAATTCCACCGGTCGAATATTGCAACACCGAAATGCTCTTGTTTTTGAGATATGGCAAATAGTTGAAAACCAAAACGAGAGCAGTAAAGATAATGATCAATGCAAATGGAAAAGGCTTCTTCTTCATCTTTTAGCGGTTAAACTCCCTCGGCAGGAGCACTTCAGACAAAAGATCGAGATCTTCAAGCACTATTCCAGCGCCGCGGGCAACCGCCGTCAACGGGTCATCAGCGATATGAACAGCCGTCTGAGTCTCGTTTGCGATCCGCCGATCAAGTCCACGCAGGAGCGCCCCACCTCCGGCCAGCACGATTCCTCTATCCATAATATCGGCCAGAAGTTCTGGCGGCGTTTCTTCCATCGTCACCTTGATACTCTCAAGTATCAGATTGATCGATTTCTTGGTTGCTTCACGAATCTGAGCGTCATTTACGATAATTTCCCTAGGCAATCCCGTCACCAAATCACGGCCACGCATTGGCACTTCCAACTTTTCCTTCAGATCTATGGCCGACCCGACCTTTATCTTCACTTCCTCAGCCGTTCGCTCCCCCAAAAGTAAATTAAATTTATCGCGAGCATATTGGATAATATCGTCATTTAGTTCATCACCAGCGACTCGAAGCGAACGAGAAGCCACTACTCCGCCAAGCGAAATGACCGCAACCTCAGTCGTACCGCCGCCAATATCGACTATCATACTCCCTGTCGCATCTTGAATTGGCAGCTTTGCCCCGATCGCCGAGGCAATAGGCTCTTCGATCAGATATACCTCTCGAGCGCCGGCATTGATAGCGCTTTCTTCGACTGCTCTGCGTTCAACTTCAGTCACATTGTGCGGTACTCCGATCACGACTCGCGGCCGTGGCAAAAGCGTGAAGCGTTCACGATGAACCCGATCGAAGAAGTAGCGCAGCATTTGCTCTGTAATCTCAAAATCAGAAATAACGCCGTCAACCAGTGGCCGAATCGCCACGATATGAGCCGGCGTACGGCCAACCATCCTCTTCGCTTCTTCGCCAACCGCCAAAATTTCTTTGGTTTTCTTGTTTATGGCAACAACAGAGGGCTCGCGTATCACAATGCCTCGACCCTTTACATAGACAAGCGTGTTGGCAGTTCCCAGGTCAATTCCGATGTCCTGAGAAAAGCGGCTCAATATTTTGCTGAAAAAATTTCTTTTCAAGTAAATTATCCTGTGTGATTATTTTTTTCAAAAGCGGCTGTAGCTCTCAACCTAAAAATGGCTCCCTCCAAGCTTTTGCTTACTTAGTTTAATTCAAAACATTCAACTGGTCAAGCTCGTTTGAAATCATAAACTTACATGTATTTTGCGATATTGGCTTCATGCTCAGCTTGATTCTTGGCCGGATGAATTTTCCCATCTTTTCCGTAGAGAAAATAATAATAATTGCTCTTCTGTGGATTCAATGTTGCCTCAATACTCTTGATTCCCGGATCACAGATCGGAGCTGGCGGTAAACTGCTATTTAGATAGGTATTAAATGGTGAAATTACCGAGGCAAACTCAACAGTTTTGGCTGGACTCCAAAAGCTGTAAGCCTTTTGATCAGCCTCCGATAGTTTTGCCAGTGCATTTGCATCCCGGCCATATTCAACTGTTGGATCAGATTGTAATTTCATACCAGCCTTGATCCTATTCAGATATATGCCAGCAATCAATGCACGATCAGTGTCGTTGGCCGACTCTCTCTCCACAATCGAAGCCACGATCAAATCCTGTTTTGTCACGTTCAACTCCTCAGTCCTGACTGAATAATCCACTGTCATCTTGGCAATTATTTCATCCGCCGTCATCTTGGGCGCAAAGAGATATGTGTCAGGGAAAAGCTTCCCCTCATAATCCTTGGCCTTGGCAACAAAATCGCTATAGTCAATAATTCCATTCTTGTCCAGTCTGATCGCCATTTGTTCCATGCGCCAGCCTTCTGGGAAAGTAACTTTGACTGTCTTGGTTTCTCCATTATTGATCTCTGTCAAAATGCTCTTGATGGACTGACCGGGCGTGATTTCGTAGAACCCCAGATTCACATCCTTCAAATACAACCTGGCCCCGTATTGAAAAACCCGACGGTTTAGATTTATCTGATTGGAGATAAGTTTGGTCGCGATCGAATCGGCCGTGTCACCACTCTGTACCTGAATCATAATTGGACTGCTAAACTGTAAAGCTGAGTTTACCGAGCGAGAGAACCAATAGAGTACACCGCCCGCTATAATTACGAACAAAATTACAAAACTGAAAAAAATAAAAATTATCCGTCGGATAACTTTGCCAACGAGATTGATTTTGGGCTTCTCTTCCACTATTTCTGCTCCTGTGGCACAATCGCCGGCTTCAAATTACTATCTTCTCTCCTCTGAGCCAAGAATTGTTCCAAGATCAAAATCGCCGCAATTTCGTCCGTCTGGCCATATTCCGGCTTCTTGTGATTTTGTTGCAAGAAGCTTGCTGCTTCAGTCGAAGTATATTGTTCCGGCTCCAGATAGATGGGCAGACCAGTCTCGTTGCTAACCCTCTGACCAAATTCCCTGATTTCAGGTGCGAGAGTGCCCTCCTCTCCAGCTGAGCGAATTGGCCAGCCAAGTACCACTGCCTCTACTTCGTTTTTCTGACAGATTTCCGCAATATTTTGGATAGCGGACCCAATTTTTGCACCATCAACCACCCCCATACCACGAGGAAAAATCTGGCCGAGAGCCAGACCTATTCTTTTCTTACCGTAATCAATTGATAGAAACATATTTTAGTATGAAGTTAAAAGTAAAAACCAAAAGAAGATTATTTCTTGTAATCGAAATAAATCTGCATATTTCTGGTCAAGATCGGCAGGCGTTTGATATAAGACGGCCAAACTGAGATAGTTGCTGATTCAACTCCTGGGAAAGTCTTGAGATACGCTGCCGCCCCAGAAAGACTCTGGTTTTTGATCCCCAGTTTGATCTTGCTAATATCAAGTTTCTTGCCAATCTTAGCTGTGACAGTGCCGCTGATTTTGAGCGAACCGGTATCAAGATTTGGATCACTCGCTTTCCAAGACAGAATACTCTGCTCTGGATTTATTACCGTCTCATCAGATTTGATCTTGCCTGCCACAAATGAAGCAACAAAGGTGTTTACATCACTCTTGTTGAAACCAAGAGCAAAGTCATTCATTTTCATTCTGTAATTAAAGGTTGAGGCCGCCGCATTTACCGCCTGATCTGAACTCTCAGAAACAACATTGTTGCTTGTACATTTATCACAAATTTCCAAACCGCTCTGCTGCTCCTTGATCGCAAAATCAGGATCCAATTTGGCTAAAATCTCTTTCTTTAGATCCGTCGAAGCACTGGCTAGGTCCTGATCAGTCACAAAAGTATCGAATTTGGTAATTCCACCACTGAAGGCGGTCTTGTTCGCTGCCGTCAGTTTTCCAATAGTGAAGGTGGTCGGAGCCAAATTGTACCCATCGCCATTTTCAGTAGCGACAACTGTCGCATCAATCGTGCCCGCATTTGTATCACATTTGATTGCTCCGCTCACAATTTGGCAATTACTCAGCGTTGCCCCTGGTACTATCACACCCTTCTGAAGTGTGAATGATTTGCCGTCAGCCGAGTTGACCTTTGTCCCAGCTGCCAAAACTTGGGATGTACTTGCAACTGAGTTGGAGATCGTGATTGTCCCTGTCGCAGCCGCTCCCACATCTTTCTTGCCAGAAGCAGTATATGATTTGGTTTGCTCTGACTCTAGGGCTACGAAATGTCCCGGGATAATCGATTTTGCATCGTCAATCGCTTTGGCATTTGCGTCAACGGTCGCCGTGTAATCTTGTGACAAATCCGTCGTTGTAACAGTGACATGGACATCTGCCTTGGGGAAAAAGGCATAGGCAGCTCCGATGCCTAGAAAAACAACTACCAAAACTAAATACAGAATAATTTTTCCAACCACCTTACTTCGCCCGCCTCTAGGAGATTTTCTATCGCGTTCCATGTATTCTATCTTTCCGGACGAAGTCTTCTGTTCGACCAAAGTCGTGCCCTCATCCTCTTTTTCTTCTATTATTTTGCTCTCATCTTCATCGGGTTCGATCTCTGGGTCTTCTTCAGTCTCAACTTCCTCGGGCCTAGCACTTGTCTCTTCTTCGTCCTCTTTGTTAACTTTCTGACGATGAAAACCAGCCGCCAAATCAACTTCTTGATCATCTGGCTCACCTTGAGACTCTTCATCCAGTGTTTCCTTGGGCTCAGCATCTTCACTTTCAGCGTCATCATCCTTCGCTGGCTCTGCCTCCGCACCGTCAATTTCTTCCCTGGTATTGAGATTGTATCTCTTGTAATGTTTGACTTTTAAATCAGGATTGAATTTCTCCGCTTCCTCGACTTGCTTGGACAAATCAGCCTTCTCGGCTTCAGAAACTTTGCCGAAGACCTCGATTTCCTGTTGCTTCGCTAAGTTTTTGGTAATCGAATCAGTCGTAACCAAGGCAAAAGCCTTCTTGGTCTCTCTGGCACTGCGCTTCAGAAGCTTCAGATTGATCAAGCTTTGACCCAGAGTTCCACCACGTGGGATCACCAAAACAAGCCCGTTTTTCTCGCTTTTGCGAATGCGGCCGACTACCCCCGTGATTTCTTCATCATTTTCCAGATAAAATACTTGATTCATTTTATGATCGCAGACCACTAATAATTCTCTCAACCAGACCATCAACTACTTTCTCATCACCAGCCAGATCAATTCCCAAATTTGCCAGTGACATCGGCGTAATATCTTGTGCTCCCTTGAGCTTGCCTGTCTCGTCTTTGACCGACATAACTTCAGCCGGTTTAATGAAATCAACCTTCGGCGGTTTTGCAAAAGGCAAATTGGTAGTCCAGGAGGTCGTATGCAAATATTCCTTGATTTCGGGCAGAAGCGAACCACCGCCACAAAGCAAGATTTTCGAAGGCAGAAGCTCAACATTTGAGAACTCCTCCAAAGCCAATTCTACACCAGCGAGCCAAACTTCGCAATTATTTTCCAGTGCCGATCTGATTGATTTGTATATTGGGGACTCTTTGGGGATCTTGCCGTTTGAATAATCGATTTTTAATTTTTCTGCTTCAGTGAAAGTCTTGTCCAGAGCATCGGCAATCGTCTTGGTAAAAACTCGCCCACCAATGCCAAACATTTTAGTTCCTTCCAAGCCACCGCTTCGTACAACTGCAATATCAGTCGTCCCGCCACCAATATCAATGAAAATAGAGGAAAATTCAGCTGAATCCTCAAGCCCGACGCTCCGCGCTACTGCGTACGGCTCGGCTGCAATCGAAAGAAGATCCAATTTGAGTTCCTCTGCGATCGTTTGTAGTGCTCCCATGTGAACAATCGGGGCAAAGGCATTGAAGATACCAACCTGGACGTCACGACCCTGTAAACCAACCGGATTCGTGATTTTGTAACCGTCAATCCGAACATCGACAACAGCCGAATTGACCAATTTGACATCAACTTCGGATTGCCCGGTCTCCCAGATCAGTTCACTCCTGATTTTTTCAAATGCTCGAGCCTGGACTTGCTCGATGATATCCTTGAGTTCCTTGACTGTAATCTTTTCCTCTGGCTTCTCGCGTTTGTAATGGACTGTCGTCGTAGCGCCCTTGACCAACTCGCCGGCAATTCCAATCACACACTGCCTCGGCTCGACCCGTGCTTCCTCGAATGCTTGATCGAGAGCCAAATCGCAGTTCTTAATCACACCGTAAATATCAGTAACTCTGCCGCCCTGCATATCAGAAAGTCCCTGCTTTTGTTTGCCCGTACCAACGACAAAAGCAGTGTCTCCCTCGACACGATAAACTAGCACTTTGACGTACTCAGTGCCGATATCCAGGGCAATAGCGTAGTGTTTTTTGCTCTTTTTGAATAGCGCCGACATTTTCCCTCGCATTTAACTAATCACATTATACAAAGCCTAAACCAAAAATACAACAAAAAAATGCTCCGGTTCCAAGATTTGGAACCGGAGCAAGCAGTTGTAGTATGGGGAAGATTATTCGCTCTCAAAAGAGGAATAACCCATCTCGTTGATGCCTCTATAGGCGAGTGACCCACCTTTTCTGGCAATCAGGGCCGAGAATTTCTCCCCGTCCACATCATCGATAAGGATCGAGGCGGACGCAATTTTGGCGTCGCTACGATCGGCGATGACAAGAAGCCTGATAACGCTGCAATCGACCAGGAAGTCAATCACTTCCTGGTCGAAAACATTTTGCGACCGACCGCACTGCGTCGAGAAAATCCCGAGCTGGTCGATCGGCGCTGACATGAAGGCGTAGTTGAAATCCATCGAGGAGTCGATCATCTCGTCTTCCCCGAGGCCCGCCGCCGCCAGAAGATCTCCATTGATCATATCGGCCACCAGTGGTTGACGTTGACAGAACTGGGAAAAAAGTGCTTCGAAATGCGAAGCATTAAATCCTGGCTTTGTCATTTTTTCCTCCCGACAAAAGCGTTAGATCGTTTGATCTTTCTACTATTATATATCCTTTCGCTGTATTTGTCAATAAATCAAGGGCTCCTCACTCTTTAGTGTGGTAAATTCGTGCTCAGCTGAACACGAAAAAGTTGTACGGCAAGTTTTTGTTAATTTTTTGCAATAAAAAAGTGGTAACCTCTTAAGGAAACGTTGAAATTTCTTAGGAGGGTTACCACAT
>JAPLVL010000062.1:21921-28585 GCA_026397135.1 Candidatus Berkelbacteria bacterium | reverse complement strand
TCAGGACCAGCATCAACGGTGGGAAGAGTGGTATCGGTGTAGGCTTCGGTGGTACTGGCGTTGGTTGGGATAACATTGGTAGCAGTGTTTCCACCAGGAAGAGCTTTATCGGTACCGGTAATGGTGATTGCTTCTTTGGTTGTACCAACTGCAGAAGTGTCAGTGACAATGGTCCTAGTGTAAATGTAGCTAGTGCCAGAGAAGAGGTCGGTACTGGCAGTAGTTACATCATTTAGAGCACCTTCTGCATTGATAGAGATGGTTGGAGCAGTAGTTAGAGACTCTGATGCTGTAATCTTGAGATAGTAGGTACCAGCTTTTAGATAAGGATTGTTGCCAAGGGAGGTACCAGAGAGGAGGCTTGGATCAGAGTAGTATTGGATAGTAAAGGAAGGAGCAGTGGTATCCTTGATGAAGGATTGGGTTAATTGTGTAGTACCACCAAAACCACCTCCTTGGGCGTCTCTGACATAGAGGGTGTAGGTACCATCTGTGAGGGAGGAGAAGCCGACAATGTCATTTAGGGTTTTGTTGCCACTACCAGAGCAGGAGATCTCGCTACCTGCACCAATCTCGGAGATACCACAGAGAGGAGAGTTGCCGTTGGTCTCAGTAAAGGTGATAACTTTGGCTGCTGTTGATTGAGCACCTGATGCTGGACTTGTGATAGCGGTAAGGGTAGGAGCGGGATAATATGAGAGTGTACCAGAACCGGATAAATTGGTATTGCCTGCTCTGTCGGTAGCAACACCAACAGGTAAAGAGACAGTGATGGTAGCATTGTTGGGGGCAGCAGAAATACTGATCTGATAGCCGTGGAGTCCAGCAACTGGATTGACTAAGCTCCATGTGACACCGTCTGTAACGGTAAGGTCGCTGGAAGAGAGATTGACTAATTCATTATCCAAGACTCCACCATCCTGACCGATAAGGTCTAGAGTGACAGGGAGAGTAGCATAATCATGGGCATTTGGTCTAAGGGTGAAGGTGGGACGAGTTGTGTCAACGACAAAGGTACTGAAGGAGAGAGTAGTTGATTGGCCAGCGGAAGTGACAGTGACAGTACAGCTGGAATAGGTTGCATCAACTAAGGTAGCAGAGCCTGAGCCTTTGAGAGTTAGAGTAGTTGGAGTATTGAGGGTAATAGTAGTAGTTAGACTGGCGCAGCTGCCACCATAGGAGAGAGTGCCTGTTTGGTCGGATTCAATAACTACATCAGGAGTATTGTCACTTGTGTAGCCCCAACCATCATAGACTTTGGTTGAGCCAACTCTGGTAACCTCGGTAACAGTTGGCTTTTCTCCACCCCAGACGAAGACAATAGTAACAGTAGAGGAATTACCAGCTGCATCAGTGACAGTTAGTTTGACATGATAGGTACCGTTTTGGTCTGCTGAAATGGTAGTAGCGGCAGCAGTAGAAGTACCAAAGGTGATGGTACCACCTGCGGGATCAGAATCACCGGATTGTTCCCAAAGGTAGGTTGGAGTAAATGATTCACCAATTACAACAGAGGTAACAGTAAATTGGCTTGGCTCGAGACCGAAGTTCTGATTGGCGGCAGGGTAGGTAATGTTGGGAGGAGTAGTGTCCCAGATTAGGGTGAAGTCATCTGTACCAGCATTACCGGCCAGATCAGTACCGGTGAGTCTGATGACATATGTTCCATCTACTGAGGCAGAGATAGTAGTAGAGAGAGCAGAGGCAGAGCCATAGGTGACGACGCCACCGGTTGGACCAGAGACAGTGCTCCAGGCGTAGGTAGAAGCACCAGGAGCAGTACCGGTCTGGGTGAAGGAGGTTCTCTTGATCTGGTCTAGACCTGCGTTGACATTAGGAGCAGCAGTATCCCAGGTCATTGAGAAATCATCATGGCCGGTGTTGCCAGCTGCATCAGTAGCTGAGAGGCGGATGACATACGTGTCATCAGTAGAGGCAGAGATAGTAGAAGTGAGAGAGGTTGAAGATCCGAAGGTGACTGTACCTGAGCCAGAGACTTTACTCCAGGCATAGGTCATAGGGACAGCAGTATCTGTAGCAGTAGCTGTTTTGGTAATAGTATGGTTGGTGACAACATCAGCTCCGACATCTACAGTTGGAGGAGTAGTATCGTTCTCTACTACTACATCTCCCATTGGGACAGAGAGATTGGTGTATGGAGCACCATTGGTATCAGTACCAGACATTAGGATAGAGGCAGCATAGGTACCAGCAGGGAGGGCTCCACCGCCAGAGATATCTGGAATAGTGGTAGAGGGAAGAGCAAAGGAGACCAATCCCCCGACATTAGAGTCATAGCCAGCTACAGTTTTGGGGATAGTGAGAGAGTTATCTCCATTTAGCAGTTTGAGACTGGTGGAGGTGGCTGTACTGAAGCCAGCATAGCCAGAGGCAGGAATTAGTCCAGAGGTAGAGAATGAGACATTTTGTTGTCTATTGTAGACATGGGCAGGGGTAGTAGAGCCAGAGGTGTAGGTGGGCGGAGATTGGATAGTTATAGGGCCAGTCGCCTTGGTCACCGCCCAAGTATTGTGGCGAGCAACTTTCACCGCGTCATAAGAAAAATAATAATTGATGCCAGCAGAAGATGGTATCGTCATGTTCGTATAACTAAATGTAACACTGGAGCCATGAACAACTGTCTGGTTTGCGGGCGGAGTAAACAAGGTATCGCCAGGAGTTAAATACAAGTCCGGACTTATGGTAGTGCTGCCGCTTGCATTGTGATTTAAAATTGTAAGATTGGCACTAACGTTTGATTGTCCAGCAGTGAAAGTAGTGCTACCAGAATTCGGTCCAGTAATTGTAAAGTTAGTAACTTCTAAAAATCGTAAATTCGCGGCCTGCCAACTAAATTCCCAATAGTTAAAAAGGTATTGCCAACTATCCCAATAGGTATCAGTATTAGTATAAAGTGATGAAGTAAAATGATCGATAATCATATCTCTGTAATCATAATCACTATATGAGTACATAATATTTAGATCATAATCATCATCATCAATGGACGAGATTATAGTATAACTAACAGAAAAGGTAAGCGTTTCACCCGCAGCAACCGACCGACCAGCATCGCGGGTATAGGAACCAGAGTGATTAATATCTCCTCCTCCAGTATCAGCACATCGGAGCTGCGAATCAATTGTCTTCGATACTGCTGTGAAGCCAGAAGGTACTGTCATTGCACCATAGGTAATATTGTATGTATCAAAGTTGTTGACACAAAATGTCTTCAGAAGAGCAGGAAAATTAGTAGTGTTTTTGAGGCTGTAGGTTAGTGTCCCTGACTGGTTGACAAAAAGCTCAAGTCGAGATCTGCGGCGCGGTATATACCCTCGACAAAGTGCCGGTACCATCAACCCCAGCTTGACCGGAAGTTCCGCCCGTGTGCCGAACAGTGACAATACTGCTGGAATTGATATCAGGAGAAACAAAACGAGAATCAAAATAAAAAGTATAGTCATAATATGATTCGTAAGCAATTCCACCGGAAATTGTCGTACAATTTGAACCGCCGCTGACAGTTGTGCCGATATTGGTAATACAAATCTGATCAAATGTTCCACTGCTATAATCACTATTTGTAACTCTGAAAGTGACACCGAGATTCTTGATTGACCAGGGAATTGCAAGCGGATCCGTACCAGTAAAAGGGGTCGTAACGCCACCATAAACTGTAGAGACAATCTTCGCCATACCATAGCCAGCTGCCGCTTTGGCCGTTTGGATCGGCAACAAAAGAATCGGGTTGAGCGCCAAAACAACCGCTAAAATAGATATTAAAGTCTTGGAAAATTTGTATCTGAAAGAACTCACTTACCCTCCGCTATTTCATATTCCCAAAAATGGCCAGCATTGACCGCACAAGATTATTATAATAGAAAGTAGAAAAAAATAATACCTGTGGACAAGGACAGAATCAAGTAATTAGAAGTCGGCTATTCAGTGTTTTTGCGTAAATATTTATATTTGTTATAATGGACTTAGAATTATTTTCGGTTATTTTTGTATGAATGGCATAGGAGGAGATATCAGAGGGGGCAAGAGACAGAATCTGGGAGAAATTCCGAGAGCTGTTTTGCAAAAAGTGAAAAATAGCGAAGAGAAAGACAATTTTGAGAATAAAGTTTTCGCATCACTCGAGTCTCTAGAGGAAAAATTTGAACAGCCAAACCATATGTCCAAACGGGAGAAGAAAAAGGCACTTCGAAATGGTTTGATTACAAAATTTGCTGTTCTTTGGCTAATTTTGGTCAGTTTGGTCGGGATTTTTGTCTCTCACAATTACGATCTGCTAGCAATTTTCGTCCCTTCCAACCAGGTCTTGGCGAGCAACAATACTGATACACAAGTAGCAGTCTCAGATACGACCTCTGTTTTACCAGAAAAAACAGAACCAAAAGCTGAAATTTTTCTGAATGAAAATCATCTCTCAATCCCCTCTCTTTCAATCGAAGCGCCGATAAACTGGTTGATCGCCAATAATAGCAGTGCGACTTCCGCAGCATTGGAAAATGGATTGATTCAGCTGGAAAAAACGGCGTTACCAGGAGAAGCCGGGAATATTTACATTACCGGTCACAGTTCGAACTATCCTTGGGCAAAAGGCAGTTATAACTCGGTTTTCGCCAAACTCGGCAACCTTGCCATCGGGGAAAAAATCTTTATTCAATACAAAAGCCAACTTTTTACTTATAAAGTGTCGGAGAAGAAAGTTGTGAGCGCCAAAGATGTCTCAATGATGGAGCAAAACAAGACAGACCACAAACTAACATTGGTCACTTGCTGGCCAGTTGGAACAAATCTAAAAAGATTAATGGTGGTTGCAGAACTAATTTCTCCTTCAGACGACACACCTTAGAAATGGGGGAATTGGGTCTTGGCAGAAATCAATATTTTGTTTAGAATGTAAGTATTAAATAAATTGGGGCAAAAATGAAAAATAAAAGATTACCACTTTTGGGCTCTGTTTTGTTCACTTTGGTCATGCTTGCCTTCCCTATGATTTCCGAAGCGGCTGGAAGTGCTCGTATTTACGCTAGCGCCAGTACAAGCAGTGCTACTGTGGGGCAAGCATTTACTGTTTCAATCAAGGTTGATGGCGGTGGAACTTCCTTCACAGCTTTTGGGGCAAGTGTCTCTGTAAGTAATTTAACCGTTGTGAGTTTAACAAAAGGTGGTGACGTCTCCAAATGGACCACTGAGCCAAGCACAAGTTCGCTCGGATTTTTTGGTGGGGTTACCGGTGATATTGGATCAATCACGGTTTATACCCTGAGCGTCAAAGGAATTAAGGCGGGAGCGGCCTCGGTCTCTGTCTCAGGTGGATCGGTCCAGAGTACCGACGGATTTAGTGTCAAAGAAATTATGGGCTCACAGTCCGGTGCAAATATTACAATAGCCGCCGCTCCAGTAGCGGCAAAGCCAGCTACACCGGCAGCAACTCCGGCACCCGCAGCAACTCCAGCTCCAGCACCAGTAGTCGCTACTCCCCTGACAGTTACCCTACCAGATACAGAGAGTGATCTTAGTGTTGATTGGACAAAATACGCAGCTTCGACAAATCTTAACCTTGCCCTGGGCTTAAATCCAGCTACAAGCAAAGTTGATTCCACTGCCGATACCTTGACTGGACTCCGAGTCAGCGGCGTCACCGATCCAAATGTTTTGGTGACCCTTTTCATCTTTAGCCAGAAAATTACAAAAACAGTTACCTCTGATTCGACCGGCCATTTCGAGGTTCTTCTCGATGAACCACTTGCAGCCGGAAATCACACCATTTACGCAACAACTTCAACAACGACAGCGATATCACGCAGCAGCGAACCTCTCGTATTTCAAGTTGACACCAAAGATCAGAAAATTATTGCCGGAGCAGGAGCTACAGCCACTTCATCCAACAGTACTTCAACAACAAAACCAACTGATAAAATCAATTGGTTCTATCGCATTATCACAGCAAACACCGACCGGCAGCTGACCGGAATCGCCGTAGTCTTCGGCCTGATCGTAATATCAGTACTAGTTACATTCATACTAGCAAGACCAAAGGAAACGAAATATTATTAGCTCGAAAATATCAGCTCTAAGAAAAAATCTTCCTCCAAAAGGGAGATTTTTTCTTCGGTGATTTGAGTGCTTTTTCCAGTTCTGACCTGATTTCAATTGCGTAATCAATGCCAACTTTGCGAATTTCTTCGAAACGATCAAAGTTGTACCAGGCGAAGCTTTCGACTGGCGGAGTAAAGCAAAAGTCGCAGCGCTTTTCTTCGTAATGAGCCAGTTCCATTTGGATGATATCCATTGCTCGCAAAAAACTGCTGAAACGATTTGGATTAATATTCGGCAAGTCATATTCAGGTAAATTCTTGATTCGATACAGCGACGACCCGATCACAAATTCAATTCCCCTTTTTTGCAAAATTCCAGCCGGTAAATTCCGGGTCATTCCCCCATCAATCAAACTTTTGCCATTTATTTCCTGAGTTGGAAAAACTCCAGGATATGCTGCTGACGCCATGATCGCATCTACTAAATTTCCGTTTTCTAGATAAATTGGTTCACCATTTGAAAAATTTGTTGCCACCGCGATAAAGGGAACTGGCAAATCATAAAAATACTTTGGCAAATATTTGGTCAAAATTTCTCTGACTTTCTTGAACAT